>JAJDEJ010000159.1 GCA_029259815.1 Planctomycetaceae bacterium
CTGTTCGGAGAACCGCCGCATCAAATTCCGCACAGTCCTCACCGACAACTGAAGATGCCCGGCGATCCGAGCCGCCGACCACTCCTTCTTCCACAGATCAAATATCAATTGCCGCAACGGCACAGAGACAGGCTTGGGCATTTTCCTGGGACCTCCTGAAAGTCACTTCCCTGGACTGGCGAGACCACCAGCGTTCGCCCAAGATCATCACGGCAAAACCGACAGGCCTAAATCCACAACACAACCTCATGTCCGGTGACACAACGGGAAGGCCCGGACCCGTGATTGCAGGGCCATCCGCTTCGCTCCTGACCCTACCACCCTTGAAAAAAGTGGTTTAGAAACCGCTTCGTGACAAATGGTAGAGTGCTTTGGCCTCTCACTGCCCAACGCTCGAAAGCAGCGATCAGGACCTCATTCCCGTTCTTCCAACTTCTTCCTGCGGTGAAATCTCCGCTGCGGGGCTCTTTGCCAGGTAGGGTCGCGTCCCAGCCAACCTCGATACCAGAAGAACATTAAGAGCCCGACAGCCGTCGCCAGCATGAGCAGCAGGGCAAACGGATAACCATAGAACCACTCAAGTTCGGGCATGTTCCAGGGAGAGACACTGGAATCGAAATTCATCCCATACAAGGCGGCCACAAAGTTGAGCGGAATGAAGATCGTCGCGGTGACAGTCAACACCTTCATAATGTCATTCTGTCGCATGCTGATCTGCGACAGGTTGAAGTCCCGGAGGTCCGAGGCGATTTCTCGACTGGTCTCCGTCAGGTCGATCAGTTGGACGACGTGGTCATAACAGTCTCTCAGATAGATGCGCGTCTCTTGTTGGATGCGAGGCGTCGACTCGCGGAGCAGGGCGTTCACCATCTCACGGTGTGGCCAGATGGATTTGCGGAGAATAAAGAATTCGCTCCTCATCCGGTGAATGCGAGCGATCACCGATGATGTCGGACGCGACAGCAATTGATCCTCCAACTCATTCAGTTGATCGCCATAGGTCTCCAACACGGGGAAGTAGCCGTCGATGATGGCATCGAGCAGGGCATACATCAGGTAGTCCGGTCCCATCTGACGGATAATCCCGAGCCCACTACGCAGACGACGACGAACCTGATCGAGACAGTCACCCGGGTGCTCCTGAAAGGTGATGACAAATTTGTCACCCAGAATCAGACTGATCTGCTCCGTCTCCAAATGCTCATCGAGAGTCACCATGCGAGCCACGATGAACAGATGGTCCTCGTACTCCTCCATTTTGGCCCGTTGATGGACATTCACGATGTCCTCCAGAACCAATCTGTGCAGGTTGAATAGCGTGCCAACTTTTTTTATGGTTTTCGCATCTCCCAGTCCATCGATGTCGACCCAGGTCATGCAGTCGTCTGCGAGAAAGGGCGCTAATTCGTCGACGCTGTCAACGCGATGCTCCTCCAAGTGGTTCGCATCGAATGAAAACACCTGGATCGTCGGCTGCAACGCGTTTGGATCAGTGACGATCGTCCCCGGGCGTGCACCCGGCTTGCTGCGGCGACGGAATCGCGGGCGAAGGTGACGGACAACAGTCGGCAGCTGAAGTGGACGACGCATAAGTCAGAACGATCGCTGTTGACTGGATTCAAGGCACGTTACAGACAAACGTCACGGCTCACTTCTGGATGCAGTACAGACGATTGTCGGTTCGCAAGAGCAATTTGTGGCCGACGATCGCAGGCGTGGCCATCGACATGTCATCCTCAGCGAGGTCATTCGTCCCCAGGAGTTCGTATTCGGGCCCCGCCTTGATGACGAAGGTCGTGCCGTACTCATTGAGACAGTAGATCTTGCCATCCGCCGCCCAGGGTGAGGCTGTGAATGCTCGCCCCTTCGGCAACCGTTGCTTCTCGTAGATCTCCTCACCTGTCCTGGCGTCATAGCTGGCGAAGAAACCGCGGTCCAGCAGGACATAAAGTTGATCGCCGTAGACAAGGGTCGTCGGGTTGTAAGGCGCGGCCTGTTTCTGGGCCCACACGATCGCCTCGTTCGACGTCTCCTCCTCGTCCAGCGTGATGTCTCCGCTCGCACCAGGTTTCAGGGCCCAGACAGGTTTCCTTTTATCGAGCACATAGCCCGAACTGACGTAGAGGAGGTCATGAGCCTCGTAAGGGGTCGCGATGGTAATGCTGGAGCCGCCGCTGAATTCGTACAAGAGCTTGCCGTCGAGATCGTAGGCACGCGTCTTGCCGGTGCCGGGGGTGATAATCTCCGTCCGCAGATCGTTCTCCCAGATGTACGGAGTGGCCCAGTTGCTCTTCTCGTCACGCTCGACACGCCACACTTCCTTACCGGTCAGCTTGTCGAAAGCCAGCAGGACCGACTGCTCGTCATTGTCGTTGATCACATAGATCCGGTCTTCGTGCATTGCTGGAGAAGCAGCGGTCCCCCAGTCATAGCGAGTGTCGACGGGTGGGAACCGCTTGGCCCAGACCTCCTCGCCGCTCAGATCGAAACAGAACAGACCCACGTTGCCGAAAGAGGCATAGAGGTGCTCACCATCAGTGACGGGGGTCTCCGAGGCGTAGCTATTCTTGATGTGCAGCGATTTCTCCGGCACGCCCTTGTGAACAGTGTGTTCCCACATCAGTTCGCCCGAATCGAGCGCGAGACACAGCACCTTCCACTCATGGACGGTCGTGGGTGCGTCTTCCCGGTTTCCGCCAAAGTACAATCCCTTCTTTGCCTCTTCGGTTTCTCCGGTGTTAATGCAGGTCGTCAGGAAGATGCGGTCGCCCCAGACCACTGGTGATGACCAGCCACGACCGGGCACCTCAGCTTTCCATGCAACGTTTTCGGATGTGCTCCAAGTCTCCGGCAGATTGGCGCCGTCTGCCACACCCCGAGCCCCCGGACCGCGAAACTGCGGCCAGTTGTCAGCACTGACGAAGGATGACGACGTGATGACAATTGTCAGGAGACACAGGGTAAACCGAAAGAAATGCAACATCTGAGCGGCCTTAGAGAGAGAAACCGGCTTGGAGTTGCAATCATCCTAGGTCTTCAACAACCAGCCATCAATCGTTCGACCGACTGCTTGACGAGGCTTGAGCATCGACAAGTTCCTGCACAGTGCTGACGATGTGCTCTTCGACATCCGGGGACCAGACCGTCGGCAGACCATAGTAGATCATGGCTGTCGCACCTTCGTATCCGCCCTCGGTCAACACGCGCTTGGAAGGGATGTAGGCCATCACGTCGTTCGCATAGCCGGCGACCCACGTGCGTGGACTCTCCAGTTCCTGCTTGAGACGGATCGAGAAGTCAACGACGACCTCGCCTCCTAACAGGACGAACGTGACATCCTTGCCGATGCCCCAGACCTGCACGGGGTAGGGATAGGACGACGCAAGTTCGCCGTCCGTCGCCAACTTCTCGAGCAACATGTTCGCACGACTGGCGACATAGCGATTGTCAGACTTCGTGTCGCTTCGCAATTTTTCCTGCGTCGGGAGTTCGTCGAAGACGAGATCGATCTCGGCAAATGATGTTTTCAGAGATCCCTCGACGGCTGTCATATCATTCGCGAGGACTTCGTCGATGCCGTCCGCGATCTGTCGACCGTATCCTTCGCCCAGTTCGACCGTTCGCCTCGGGAGCGGGTTCTGATCGGCTCCACAACCGGCCCAAAACATGGCGACCGTGCCGGGATGCCGTCGTTCGACCTCCAACTGAGCGAAGCCAGGCCAGTCGCCTGACCACTGAAAGAAACTCAGCACAGTCGCATGACATGCATATCCAAACACGATCGCGTCCAGATGACCCTCGGCATCGCGCACGGTGAGCACCGGCAGTTCATGGTCAACAGGCCCCTTGAGTTCGCCTGCCTCGCGAAGCTGGGGGACGTCTGCTTCGCGATTATTGCGGCGATTCACAGCGAAGGAAGCTGTGCCCAGCCCCTGATGAATCACAGCTGGCTCCAGTTTTCCAAGAGCCTGACCAACGACTTCGACCACCTGATCCTTCAGCCGCTCATTATAGGCTCTCACTTTCGCCCATTCGTCGTCTCCGAAGAAGTACATCGTCGAGAGATTCTCGCCGACGACCGGCCCGGTGTGAGTATGCGACGTCGCCAGCGCAATTTGCTCGCGATCGAGTTGGAACTTTGTCGCCAGTCGTTCGCAGATGTCGGCAGATGTCTGTCGGTCGATGCCGACGAGGTCGAGTGTCACGAGCACGGCGCGATGTCTGGATGCGTCTTGAAGGACCAGCGCCTTGGCACAGAGATCATGCAGCGTCCCTTCGGCTCCGTGGTCGCGCGACGCGTAGCCGGACATCCACATGCCCTGTTCAGGAGTAATGACAACCGTAGCGACCCCAGCCTGCCAGCCAGCCTCAGCCGAACAGGCATCGGGGCTGATCAGTCCGAGGACAACCAACACTGCTGCAAACCACGCCCCCATCTGTCTCATGAAGTCACTCCTCAGTTGCATGTTGACTTAGAAATACCGATTCGTCAGTCCCACCACCAATTATCCGGTTCATCAGGTCTGCGGTCGATGACGGCCCGTTGCTGCCCTCCCAGTCGCAAGGCTGAATCATCGTTGGAGTTGATGTTCTGAAGTAATTGCCGGGGCTCGATGGACACGCCACCAATCAGGCCAAGCACGAGACCTCGACGAGCTTTTCGAAAGGTCGACTCCGACTCAACTTGCTGAGGGACCACATAGCGAGGGATCAACTCAGAATCAGGTTCGAGGAAGGTCGCCATCTCCCATCCGACTTGCTGTGGAAGTTGCTCGTGTTGCATGAGTGCAGCGATGACAGCCAGATCAAACAGATTCTGCAACTCAGCGAATAATGGCGATCTTGCTGCCAGCTCCGGGAACTGCTCAGTGAACATCTTCGCAAACTGCTGCGTGCTGGCACGGGTCAAGGCCGCATCGGACCGCTGGCCGGTCACGGTCGAGATTTCATCTTGGGCTAACAGTTGGACCCGCTGACCACTGAGATAAAAAGCCGTGCGGTCCTCCGTCGTCGAGAGTCCGTCGTACAAAGCGGTGAACCACCACCGCTGGATACTGTTACCGTTGGGTTGCAGGAGTGACAGATGACTCCGCAAGCCGCGCACGCCCGAGGGATCGACGCCGAGTGAGATTCGCTTCATCCGGAAGTCGGCTTCAACCAAGGTCAGCGCAAAGTGCGAGTCTGGTGGGACCCCGAACACGGAGACGTTCTGCAGGCCGAGGATCTGCCCCATTTGTCGGTAGCGGAGGGCTGCCCCTTTTGGTGATGTGGCGGAACTGTTCTGTTGGATGAACCGTTGCATTTCCGCGAGTCGCTCCGGCTCCGGGTCGATCGAACAGCCGATGGATGACGTGCCAGCAGCCGTCGTCTGCAGCGCGACCATGAGGTCATCGATCCGCAGCGGCGGTCTCCCCGTCGTCAGACCAACCATCCGGCCAGACGCATCAGGTGCGAACCCTTCAGCCTGTCCCGCGAGGACCAGATCGCCCCCCTCGGGATCGACAAACAGATAATCGATCTGTTGCAGTCCGGCGAGATAGTGGATGTCTTCATCGAGAGGTACACCGCTAGTGACCTCCTCGGCACACGCCTGCTCCAACCTGACGAGCGACACGCACCTTTGCTCTGAGAATGAGGCAAGATCACCTTCCAGGTGCTCGGCGATGAATGCGTCTCGTCGCTGCTTCTGGACCTTGGCCGAAATCTTCTCGACCTTAGCAGAGCGAACAATCCCCTCTGCGTCGATGAGGATGCCGCCTGCCTGGTTACCTCCTCCGACTCCACCACCTCCCTGATTCCCACCTTGATTGCCACCATTCATCTGCGCCTGAGATGACACAGCGAATAGGCTCGCGGTCAACAGCATGAGAATGCGAATCATCACGCGGAGCCATCGCGAAGAACAGCACATGAGCCTCTCCTTCTCTGGCCCGCTTCATTGACAGAGTCAGAGATGGGTCGCTGCCATACTTGTTGCTTTGACAATTAACACTACAGCAACACGCGATGCATCTCTTCGACGGTCGTCACCCCGGCCAACACTTTTTTGACCGCTGAATGCTCCAGTGATTGTAACCCATGCTCGACGGCAAGGTGAGTCAATTCCTTACTGGAGTGTCCATCGAGGATCGCCTGACGAATCTCATCGTCAATGGCCAGGACCTCAAACACACCCGTACGGCCAGAGTAACCAGTGCCAAAGTTGTCCGGATGCGGCACCCCCTGAACAAGTTCCATGTCACCACAATCATCCGGATTCAGGCCCAGGATTTTGAGCGTGGCTGCATCCGGCTTATAAGTCTCTCGGTGTTTGGAGCAGACCATTCTAAGCAGCCGTTGGGCGATAATGCAGCTGATGCTATCTGCGATGAACATTGATGGCACGCCGAATTCACGAAAGACGTCGACCGTCGAGCCCGTGTCGTGAGCGTGCAGCGTGCTGAGCACTTGAATACCTGTGAGAGCTGCACGAGCTGCAATGTGGGCGGTCTCAGAGTCGCGAATCTCACCCACCATGATCACATTGGGATCCTGGCGAAGACAGCCGCGGAGAGCCTCGACGAATCCGAATTGGTTCTTGGCGTCTGTCTGAATTTGAACGGCCCGCTCGATTCTACGCTCGACCGGGTCTTCGATTGTGACGAGACTCCTTCCCGGCACATTGAGACGATTGAGAAAGCTGTAAGTGCTGGTGCTCTTGCCAGACCCCACGGGACCGACGCTGAGGACCATTCCGTGGGGAATGCGAATCGCCTGTTCGACGCCCGCTAATTGGTTTTCCTCGAAACCAAGTTCTTCGATACCGCTGTACGCCTGGGTGGCGGGCATGAGACGCAACACGACTCTCTCGCCGTGCAGGGTGGGGCCGCTGCCGACGCGGATATCGCGTTGATCGCGCAATGCCGAGTTCGAGATGTGTCCATCCTGCATATACCGTCGCTCGGTGATGTCCATCCCGCCTAACAACTTCAGTCGCGAGATCACTTGCGGAGAGATCGAGGTATTCATTGACAGGACATCATGGAGAATGCCGTCAACCCGTAATCGCACATTCAGCCCGTCTGGATTGGGGTCAAAGTGGATGTCCGTCGCGGAAACCTCAAAAGCACGCTCCAATAACAGATCGACAAGAGGCACCGGGCCAACGACGTCAGCAAGTTCCTTCAATTCCTCCTGAAGGGCGCGGTGCCGAGAGTTATCAGCGATGGGGTTCGTTTCAGACATGACGGTCTCTCCACGGTTGCTAGTGCCAGGATTTCAGACAGGTCGAGATCCAGGCTCGGTAGAAATGAACTGAGACGGAATCAACTCGGCGAGAATGATGGATGAATGCTGTGCGAATCGCACGACAATCACGATTGTTGAACAAAGCCGAATACGGCGATAGCGGTACTGGCAAGGACGATGCCGAGTCCCCAAAACCGCCCGGATTCAGCGGACTTCACCAAAGTGACCAGTCCGAGAAGAAAGCCGACACCCGCACCCCCAAACAGCAGACCTCGGGCGACGTTGAGATCGACATTGCCCACCAACATGAGTACCGCTCCGATCACACCGACCACAACGGCAACAATCCCCGCGATTGTTAAATAGGAGCCACCTTCCGTCGATGAGACTCCCAGCTCCTTCAGACCATCCTCCCGATTTTCGACAATCGGCCAGACCTTCGTCAGCCCTGCGAGCGAAATCACCTCTCGCACGACTTCGTTGTTGCAAACGACGACGATCTTGCCATTGTTCGACTGCACATTCTTCCAGCAACGGACAATCATGGCCACCATCGAACTCCCCATGTAATTCAGAGGAGTTAAATCGACAAGGACCGCTGGAGATTTCGTCCCGTTGAGTCGCCCCATGATGTCCGTCCCCGCCTGCTCGATGTCTGACCACTGAGCATTATTCATGGCGGGTAACAGGGTGACGGCAGAATAGGTCCCATGTTGGTCAATGTGGTAATTCGTATCTGTCGCTGTCACGGCCTAGTCTCCAAAGGCAGGATTGAAGCACGAGAAACGGAAAAGAACGAGACACGAAATCCGTGCCTCTCGAATCGACGACTATCCGATCTATCACTCCGCCACAGCAGCCCGCTGCTCGACGGCCAAAAAAACGTGGTTCGCGTTGAGGATGACAAGCACCCATCAACCATTCTGGATATAACCAGACACTCTAACGCAAACCGTGTGTCGGTAACAGTAAGTGGCAAAAAAATCATCGACTTATGACAACGATCGAGGCTTTCCCGCCACGGTTCGGCATCAAAGAAAGCCGCGCAGGGGAGGACCGGGGACTCAAATCACGCTGCTGCTCGACAGTCGACCGGGACAAGATGACGGCACCAATCCGCACGATCCATGCGAGAATAACAAACGTCGCAAGCCGGAACCTTGACGGGTAGACCCTCCATCACGCTGCTGAGGTCAACTCGGTCATGGCGAGACGTGCTTCAAGTGCCGACAATTCATCAAGCAGGCGACCGCGCCTGCGCGCAGCGATTGGGCTGAACGATGTCCAGTTAGCGGAAAAGCAAAGAGTTCTCCCAACCGGCAATTGACACCCCTTTTTCCCCACCCGTATGATTGATATCCCGGTTGTGGTCATTGCGAACTCGCTGACGGTGACCGAAACGATTCCCACAATGTCCATGGCTCTCCTCTCTTCGGAGCGGGTTCAATTGACTCTTGTCAGGTTGTGATGAGTAAATTCGGCCCCATTCTGGTCATCCTTGTTGCCATGCTGAGCATTGGCTTCATGGGGTTCGCTGGTGTCGCCACGTTTGGCGGTCCCAATTGGCGCGCCATCGCCAGCTCGATGACCGATTATCAGTTCGTCCGCAGTGACGGACCAAATCCAACATGGTCAGCGATCTCACGCAGCGACGACACACTGAAGACGTCGGTCGTATTGCCCGAGGTGATCGTCGCAGCGTTGGACGACAAGCAGTCGAATCTGAAGTCAAAGCTGGACGAGCTCAATGCTGAGCAGCCACAGATTCAGCAGAACCTTGACTCCCTCAGTCGTCAAATCAACGCAGACAAACCCGCACTCGACGACAACCTGGAGCGGCAGGCAAAACTCCTTGTCCAACTGGGTGAGCAGGCTGCCAATTTCTCCAGGCAGGTCGTACAGAAGACCCAGGAAGGTTCGGCCATTGAAAAGATCGTCAGCGACCGCCGGTCCGACGTCTTCCGACAACAAAATCAACTGGAGGTCCTCCGGGCCGATCAGGCTCGGATTGACCAGATCACTCAACAGATGACGGACCTCATCGAGCAGATTGATACCGACTTGGACAAAGCACGTCGACGCGAAAGACAATTACGGCAGAGACTCGGCGAAGATTACTGATGCATAAACGGTCCGAGGCACTTCAGACCGAACGGGAGTGGTGAGATGACATTTGTTGGCAAAATGCTGGTCGTCGTTCAGTTGCTACTGAGCATTTCGTTCATGGCACTGGCCGGAGCAGTCTATTCGGTGCAAACAAGCTGGAAGCAAGTCGCTGAGACGCGTCAGGGGACTATCACCCAGATGCAAACGGATCTCACCGATCAGCATACTCGCCTGCAGCGACAGCTCGACGAGGCCACACAGGCCCGAGACGACGCCATTGGCCGTGCCAATACGGCTGAAGGCGTGAATGCACAACTCAAAGCTCAACTCGCCAACGAGCAGCAACAGAGCAACCAGATTGCTCTGGAGCGGGACTCTCTTCGTGGCTTGTCACAGGCCAAGTCGGATGAGGCAGCGTTTCGAGACGAGGAAGCCCAACGGGAACGAATCGCGTCGGCTGCGCTGTCAGGACAAGTTAGCGAACTGAATGCCGGCCTCCGTGATCGGGACGACAAAATCTTTGCGCAGAGACTCGAATTGGACGACCTGAGAGAACGATTCGACGCCATGCTCGCCGACAATGGCGACCTCAAGAAGATCCTCCGGCTTAACAACCTGCCCACCGACCCGACATTGTTCACGGCTCTCCAGGAACCGCCAGCACCGGTTGATGGCGTCGTCGTGGCCACCAGCATTGACAAGACCAACCGCACCGAGGCTGTGGAAATCTCGATCGGCAGCGACGACGGCGTCCGCAAGAATCATGTGCTCGACGCCTACAGTGCTGCGGCCAACAGCGGAAAAACTCGCTACCTCGGGAAGATTCGCATTACCCATGTCACTCCCGATCGTGCGGTCGGTTATGTGATTGAGTCAGTCAAGAACGGCATCATTCAGCGAGGCGACAATGTCACCACGAGGCTCTAAAGGCGGCGGAGACGCCCAGCCGGACGTTTACACGGGACTCCTCTTTGTGTCGGTTGCATCCCTGATCGCAGGCTGCATCTTCCTGGCACTCGAACTCAACAGGTATGACTGGATGGTTCCTTGATCGTGTCGGGTCGACCGACCACCGATCACTCAGCGGAGCTTTTCTGTCGGAGTATGCTCTGCGAGGTCTTCGATCATCGCCCGAGTGGCTGCCTCGACTGCCTGCTCCCAGTTGTCAGGACCATACTGAGTCCGATACGGCTCCTGATCCGCTGCGAAGATGATCCCGCGTGAGCTGTTGACGACGGCCCCCAGTCCGTCCTCATCAAAGGCGCCGGCCACGTCTGCTGCACTTCCCCCTTGACTGCCATATCCCGGCACCAGCAGCGGGACGTGCGGCATGATGTCACGCAGTTGTCGGAGTTCATCGGGGTAAGTGGCTCCCACAACTGCCCCGATCGGTCCGTAACCTCCCCCCTCAGATGTCTGACTCGCGAGTGACTCCACCGCTTTTGCGACGTGCTCGAAGAGGGACGTTCCATCAGTCACACGGTCCTGGAATGTGCCGGCTCCCGGGTTGCTCGTTCTGACCAGCACGTAGAGTCCAGCCCCACGCTCGATCGCCATGTCGACAAATGGTTGAAGCGTATCGGTGCCCAGGTAGGGATTCACCGTGAGTGCATCTGCCCCCCAGACCGCTGCATCGGGATCCGCACCAGCCAGGTACGCTCGGGCATAGGCACCGGCTGTCGAACCAATGTCACCTCGCTTGGCATCGCAGATGACGATCAAGCCCGCAGATCGGGCGTAGCGGATGACGTTCGCCAGGGCGTGCGTTCCCGCTGGTCCCAATTCCTCAAAGAACGCAGCCTGCGGCTTCACGACCGGGACCAGAGGAGCGACCACATCAATAATGCGGCAGCAGAATTCCTCAAACAACTTCGCTGCTTCCTCAACAGACAGCTCTACCGGATTGAGGCCCGTCGGCAACAGCGCTGCCGGAAGTTGATTGACTCGGGGATCGAGCCCTACACAGACTGCGTTGCCCTTCTCGCGAATCGCAGCGTGTAATCGTGATGCATAGTTCTTCATCACCGCATCATGACAAGGGACGTTGAGAGTGAAAAGGATTCCGGCAGATATTGCCGACAGGAGTTTCGCGGTCTCTTCTCTGAGTCCATCAGTCGGCACATGTCGCCGTTCGATGGGGGCGAGCCGACGTCCGAATTGCCGCCTTCAGGTGATTCCACTACGTTCTTGCCCCTCGCAATCTCATTTCCAACCGTCGACCGGTTTGTCCGTATCGGCGCGGAATCGTTCGTCAACTTCTGGAACAACCACGATGCCCTTCAGCCACCGCTGGCTGTGGACGTTCGTCCTGCTGTTGACGGTCGGGTGCCAGTCCACTCCGACCGGATCAAGAGCGTTGTTGGACCTTGCGCGGGCTGAGGACGAGAGGACGTCGAGCGAGAATGCAGACGCAATCTCGCTGGTTTCAGATACAACTTCGAGCAAAGACGCTTCAGAGTCGGTGTGGTCGGATGACCCGGTGCTCGTCGAGGTCGTCGAACGTGAACTCGCTGATGCATCGCCAGAGCGACGACGTCAGTGGCTGGAGCGCATCGCCAGTCTCGATCCGGACGACATTCCTCATCTGCTGTCTGAACGCAGGCGTCTGATCCGAGAGGGAGGAATTGACGACAACACTGTCATTTCGTCCGAAGAAACTGCTGTCGAACCATCGAACTCCTTCATTGGACACGAGCGTCGACGAGTGCGATCACATCCAAAACGCGGAGCAGACTCGCCCTTACAGGCTCCGTCCCCCCCCTCCACGTCAGACATCGATCAAGAATTGGAGCGAACAGCACTCGTCGACGGTACTCCTTCTGCAGCCGAACAGCCTGAGGAAGAGACCGGCTTCATTGACTCGATGTTTGACGTCTTCGGGGTCTCCGGAGATCGGAAAGCAGCCACCGCTGCGATTCAGGAGACCACAGAAATCCGCCGAGCGGGTTTCGATGGAGACAAGTCAAGAACACCGAGCCGAGAGTCAAGGACCGACGTCAAAACGAACCGGGCAGAACCTTCTCGTTCATTGCAGTCTGTCTACTGGCAGGAAGAGTTAGACAAGCTGGTGGCACTCCTGGAGACGCAGCTGGCTCAGCAGGAGATGGGCGAGTCGCAGCTCGAACAGGATCACTATCTCCGACAACACGTCGCGTTGAAGTTGCTCTACTTAATCGGAAGTCGCAGACCGGAGGCGCTGCAGGCGATTCCGCACGACGACCCGGCTCAGCAGGAGTTCTGGACGGAAATGATGTGGGCGCTCTCCAACGTCTTCGACGACGACGCACTTCCGGACCCGTCGGACCGTGCTCGTGAGACGGTCGAGCGGCTCCGCACAGCGATTGAGCACTTGGCTCCGAAAGCGGGTCTCGACGTCACTCACACTGTCTTTAGCAGGCAGATCGACGGATTTGGAAATTACACGCTTTTCGAGAAGGATGAGTTTTCGCCGGGGCAATCAGTCTTAGTCTATGCAGAAGCAGACAACTTTGGCGTGCAAGTGACGACGCAGGGCGACTATGTCACCCGCTTGCAGTCCACGCTCGACATCCACGAAGGCAGCGTCACGGGCCCGGTCGTCTTCCACAATGAACTGGCGCCCACCGAGGATCTCTGCCGCAGTCGGAGGCGTGACTACTTCCACAGTTATCGCATCAAGCTGCCGACCACTTTGAAGCCCGGCCCACACGTGCTCACACTGAGCATCCGTGATGAAGTCAGTCACAAGGTCGGCACCACGACCCTGAATTTCCTTGTCCGCTGAGACGATCATCGCAGTAGCTCTGCCGGAATACTTGAATGTAGCCATCACGCTCCGCGTGATGAGCGAAATCAGGGCACGCTTACGACTCGCTCGAACCCACACGAGCGATCGTGTCATCACGGCGGAGCGTGATGACTACAATGGCTTCCGACTGAGCCTAGGCATCAGCAAAGCGAATCTCGACATCGCAGACTTCATTAGCGGTGACATCAATCACAACCGCGTCTCCGTCGATGGAGAGGTCAGTGATCGCACTGCCGAGGAAGTCACACTGTCGGGCCGATGCGGGCGACCGAAAGCAGCGGAGTCGGACCGTGCGAAAGCGTCCTTCTGTTTCACGCAATCGCACGCGTACGCCGAGTGGACCGTCTGCCGGATTGGTCGTGCCCTGCATCGTCGATGAAAGCGGCAGGAGTTGAGCGACCTGGACATTGTGGGAATCGACATGGAAGAACCACCCAGACAAGGGCTGCTCAGATCCATTCTGGACGACAACCGGTTCGACAGCACCGAAGGCAGAACGTGACGCCTCCATCGGAAACGGCTCATCGACAGAGACCACAAACCGAAACCGACGCTGCGTCTCTCCGGCGGTGACCATCAATGTATCGATCATGCGGGGCCCCGTCTTGCGATGGAAAGGTAAACCGACTGGGTGAATCGTCGTTCGATATTCACCGTCGGTCACTTCGATAAAATGCGGAGCTTCAAAGCGATCAGCCGTGACGGGATGGGCTCCTTCCTGCACCGAACATGTCAGCGCGGCCGTCGAGTCGCTCCATGCCCAGCGAGATGCGAAGTAGTTCGACCAAGGGTCACCCTCCGGAAGTCGGTCGGTTTCTAACTCGATGTTGATCTCAATCGTCGGCAGTCCCCGCCACACGCGGACCGACTGCCGGTATTTGGCGATGACGGCTTCATCGGACGGGTTGATGAGTTCTCCCCTCGTGACGATCTCACCCGTGACGGGTCCAGCCGAGACCACTTGCATCTCGGAGAGCCGCATCTCCGTGTACCAGGTCCGAGACTCGACAGCTTCATCGCCCTCGCCGGTCGTGACGGTCTGCTCACGAGGAAATCGAAAGGCCACCTGTTGACTCAGTCGCTTCGGCCCGCGTCGGTAGGTCTTCAGTTGTCCGATGCCCCCGGTGACATCGCTGATTTGCAACTCAAAGAACTCATTCCGCAGAATGTTCTCCTCCGCCATCGGCACGCTCTTGCCGGAAGGCTTAGGGATGGGGCCATTGCCGCATGGCAGCCAGGCGAATCCACAGGACGGGATTTCGACGACCAGTGATCGTGAGTCATCGTTCGTTGGGCCGGCAATGATCGCATCTGCAGGGGCGGGCAGGGCAATCCCATCTGGCCACTTGATCGCGACACGCTGCGTGAATGACTCCGTGTTGACGACAAGACAGCCCGTTGACGCTCCTTGTCCACGGACAACCACATCGGCCAAACCCTGAGCTGCTTCGGTCTGTGACTCACGAAGTGACGAGTCGCGAGTTGAGCGGAGCTCAGCATCCTCCGCCGGGACAGCATCCGTCAGTCTTTCCCAAACAGCGTCATTGTCCTCTCGATCGATCGGCTGCCCCTGCAGCAGTTTGGCCGTGTTCTTCATCCAGACGACCGAAGAGGTACGATCATAGTCGCGCCACATGTCAACGTGACGGCTGATCGGATCGCTTTCTTCACGCGCGACCGCCTGCACCAGATGCGGAGAGAGATAGTCTCCAGCCTTGTGTTGTGCCAGTCGCCCCGGGCTGTCCGTCGTCTGGAAGAAGTCTGAGAAAGTGACAAACCGACCGAGCACCGGGGCGTACTGATGAATTCGATGAAAGTCCTCCATCCAGGGCGTGTGAAGTTCTGGCCAACGTGCCAAGACCAGGAGGGCGGCATGGTCATAGTCCATCGCCTCGGCCATCCGCTGAGGGTATCGCAACATGCCCGCTGCACTGTCGCCGGCGAGCGGGATGCGACTGACGGCGTCGATCACTGAGCCATCACAACCTTCCCAGCGATGTTTTCCCTGTTCGTCATCCGGATATAGTCCGTCGTCGATCACAAAGTGCAGTGCACCATTGTATCCGAGCTTGTCCAGCAATTGCGGAACCTGCACCCCCACCCCGAATGTACGGCGTCCCCACACGGCTGGTCGTCTTCCACACAGTTGCTCGATCTCACGAAGCCCTTTCTGGAACGAGGCCAAAACCGGCTCCAACGGCAGCAGGGCATTGTGAGTCTCCTGCCATTCTCCGCCGATCAACTCCTGTTCGCCATTTCGCCAACGCTTGTTGAATTCCTCGAATGCCTCCGGGTGAGATGCGGCGATCTCGGACATACTCTCGACAGTCGCGAGATAGCTGACCGATCGTCCTGACGTGACGAGCTGCGACCAGTGCTCGTCTGCCATGTCTGGAGCGAGCAGACAGAGGTCGGCCAGATAACAGTCCACTGGGTAGAAACGCTCACGTCCTTCCAGCAACATCTCGAAGCAGCTTCGCAGGTACGACTGGGTTGCCTGCCGGTCTCCCGCCAACGCTGCCCGCGCTGCAGAGACCGCTTCCCCTTCCAACCGACGTTCGTCCAACTCGTTGAAGTACCGCATCTGCCGCGTGAGGATCTCCAATTGCAGATAACAATGGCCCAACGCAAGGAAATCGGCAGTGAGATCGGGGTCGGACGGACCCTCCAGTTCGAGCGGGCTCAGGGCCTGCTGAATCATCTCCTCACGGTCGGTGACACCGGTGATGACGATCGCTCCCTGCTCACGAGCGTTCTCAATCCACTGGCAGGGGATCCAATCTGTCGAGACGGTGGGAACGATGAACAGCCGATCTTTGTGTGATTCGGGCGGGCTATCCGCTCGCTCCCACTGTGGTTTCACACCCGCAGAATCGAGCAAATGGGGATGCCAGATCACCGAAAACGCATTGAGCAGGCTCTCCGCCTGCGACTCCGGCAGATCGAGGGGCAGATCCTCCACGCTGTGGCTGGGGATCAGAACGGTCAAAGATTCGTACTTCATGCGTCAGATCGATGTCTCACGGGGCGGACCAATTCGATGATAAACCTCATTGGACAGAACGAACAGGTTCCGTCAATGGCACCCGCGCCAGAATTGCACTCGTGAGTGTCAAACGCGACACTGCGTGATCGATACGGATTGCGTCAACGACAGTGAAATGATCATACGAAGGAGATGAGATGCGGATTTGTCGGTTCGAGAAGTCGGGAAATGTGGCAGCAGGGTTCTACACGGATGACCATGTCATTCCACTGACCGTCGCAGCTGCAGCGACGGGCGTTCAAGCTCCCGAGGGCACTGATCTCGTCTCTCTGTTGCCAGGAGGACAGCAGCGAGAGGCAGTCGTGGCCTTACAGGAAGCATACGGCAAACTCTCCGAGGAGAAACGAGCTGGGATTGCCATCCCGGTCGCTGACGTTTCACTCCTCGTTCCATTCCCGTTGCCGGGCAAACTGATGATGCTTGCCGGCAACTACTCCAAGCACGTTGAAGAGACGGGCGGACAGGCTGTCGTCCGGGAGAACACCTTTCCCTACGTCTTCATGAAGCCGACGACCACCCTGACGAATCCGGGCGATCCCGTCCGCATCCCCGCCATTAGCCCCGATCACATTGACTGGGAGATCGAATTCGGCATCATCATTGGCAAGGAATGCAAAGGGGTTTCTGAAGAGGAGGCACTCGATTATGTTGCCGGCTACACGGTGGTCAACGACATCTCCGATCGTAAGTACAAGCCCAATCCGGGGCGGGTTGAACGACCGAAGGACGGATTCTTCGACTGGTTGCATGGAAAATGGCATGACACATTCTGTCCCATGGGCCCTTGCGTCCTCCCGGCAGATGAGGTCGCAGATCCACAGACGTTGCCGATGAAGCTGACGGTCAACGGCAATGTTGAGCAGGATGCGTCCACAGCGGAGATGGACTTCCCAGCGGCAGCGGTCGTTTCCTTCATCTCCAGTTGGATCACACTGCAACCGGGTGACATCATCTCGACCGGCACACCGGATGGTGTGGGGATGGCCAAGGGCAAGTTTCTCAAACCGGGTGACACCGTCGAGGCGTCGATCGGCAGCATCGGTGTGCTGCGAAATCCGATCGAGTAGTGTGAATCGTGAGCCGATGGAATCGATTGGCCCTCGTCATTGCGGGGCTGGCTCTGCCCTGGATGGTGTGGGCTGCAATCCGCATCGACATGAATTCCGGTCGCGTGACCGACTGGCTCCCTCAGGGGCGACCGGCACGTGTGCGCTACGATCAATTCGTCGAGCAATTCGGGATCGATGATTATCTCATCATCAGTTGGCCCGGATGTACACTCGACAATCCGTGCGTCACACAGTTGGCTGACGCACTGCGAGCAACTCGGGCGACGTCCTCTGTCGTACGCGAGGTCAAAACCGGACCGGAGACAATCGACGAGTTGACGTCGCCCCCCTTGCGTCTCCCACGCAACGAGGCACTTGACCGTCTGGAAGGGATTTTCGTCGGGCCGGATCATGAGACGACCTGCCTCATCGTTCGGACAGAAAACGTGGGTGATGATCCCAGCCGAGCACTGGAATTGATCTGCCGGACCGCGAAGGACGTGTGTGGGAAGAGTCGGGACGATCTGCGTCTGGGGGGAAGCACCTTTGAGGCGGTCGCGTTGAACGAGGCAAGCGGTCGTGCTGTCCGCCGTTATGCTGTCCCCGCAGGGCTGGCGTCACTGATCATCGCAGCCATGTTCCTGCGGGACCTGCGAACGACAGTCTCGATCTTCGCGGTCTCTGCTTTTTGCCAACTCATGGCGATTGGCGTGCTCGATCTCACGCTCGGGCGGATGAACGTCCTCTTGATCGTGATGCCTACGCTTGTGTACGTGCTGACGATGTCAGGGGCGATCCATCTCGTCAATTACTGCCTCGATGAAGCTCAGCAGGTTGGTCTCGGTGAAGGCGTCCGGCTTGGCATGCGGGCAGGACGCGTTCCTTGTGTGCTCGCATCCGTGACCACGGCGATCGGCCTGTTGTCCTTGTGTGTGAGCCAGGTGCAGCCCGTGAGTGAGTTCGGACTCTATTCGGCCATCTGCCTGGTCCTGAGTTTGATGGTGCTGTTCTTCCTGCTCCCCGGATGCCTGTTGTTCGGAGTTGCCAAGTCTCACTGGCACGCGCAGACCGAACCGCCGCAATTCACACGGCGGGTGAAGTCCGGGTTGAGGTCGCTGTCCGAGGCCGTCATCGCGCGGCCTGGGATCTGGTCCGCGAGTCTCATCCTACTGCTGGTCGTCGGTGCAGCCGGACTGTGGAGATTGCGAACGGTTGTGGACTTCGACCAGATGTTTCCGGAGAGCAGCGAGGTCATCCGCAATTACACTTGGCTCGAAGATCACCTGGGTCCCATGATCCCGATCGAGTTACTCATTGATGTGCCGGCTGACAGTCCGCGTACGACGCGGGAGCGTGTCGAACTTGTCCAGCAGATCGAACAACATTTGGCGAATCTGCCGTTCGTCACCGGCACGCTGTCTGCAGCAACTTTCGTCCCTGCGATCACAAAGCGTGGAACGCTGCGAACCATCCTCCGTAATCGACTCGGCGATCGACAATTGGAAAAGCGTCTGGAAGGATTCACAGACGACGGGCTTCTGTTCACCGAGGATGGTCAACAGCGGTGGCGGGTGACATTTCGTCTCCCCGCCCGGGGTGAATGGAACTACCTCGACATTTCCCACGATGCGGCGGCCGCCGCACAGGCGATCGTGGCCGAACAGGACCACTGGCGAGATCAGCACGTCCGCATCTCCGCGACCGGGATGATGCCTGTGAACGATGAGACCAATCAGCAACTCTTCGAGGATTTGGCCCGCAGCTATCTGATGGCTTTCGTGCTGATCTGCCCGCTGATGATGATCATCTTACGGAGTGTGCCAGCCGGGCTGGTGGCGATGCTGCCCAATGTATTGCCGACTCTGCTCGTGTTCGGCACCCTTGGCTGGCTTGATCGCTCAGTCGACATCGGCACCGTCTTGTGTGCGAGTGTGGCCTTGGGAATCGCGGTTGATGACACAGTGCACTTCCTGACGTGGTTCAGACGTGGGTTGTCCGAAGGTCAGCCGCGTGTCCAGGCGGTGCGATTCGCCTATGACCGTTGTGCGCTGGCCATGCTGCAAACGACGCTGATCTGTGGGTGTGGGATGCTGGTCTTTGGTCTCAGTGACTTCGTGCCGGCGAGTCGGTTTGCCGTGCTGCTGGCCATTCTGCTGGCAACTGCCCTCGTGGGCGATCTGCTATTACTCCCAGCCCTGCTGTGCTCACCCGTGGGACGTTTGTTTGAACCGCGACGACGTCAGGGCATCTCCTCCGCCTGAAGTGACTCCGGTCTTGGCGGTGGAGGCGGAAAGTCACCTTCCTCCGCGAGAGGCGGGTCCGTGTGCTCTTCGGTGCCTGCGTCGCCGTCTGTTGAATCTGCAACCTCTCCATCACCTGCGTCATCGGGCGAGGCTGGCTCGTTGGGTGCCGGTGGTTGAATGGCTTCCAGATACTCGGCCTGAAACATTGGTGCAGCGAACTGGTCCTCGCTGAGGATCAGGAACATCCAACCTTCACTCCACCACAGCGAACCGGTCGTGTCCGGAGGCGATACGGTAAACAGCAGGGATTCATAGTTGGACTGCGAGATGTTCGATGTCGTGGAACTCATGAAGTTCTCGCCCAGCTTCTCCTTGACGGTTCGCATCACCACTTTGCGCTCTACGTCGTCGACCGAGTAGGCATAGACCTCGATGTCGGTGAGGGCTGACTCATAAGTCGCATGCCGTCCTTCACGGTCAGCAAGTCCGAACTCCGGCGGGCTCGCGACCGTATCGTGCTCCAACAGCGAGAAACTGGCGATGGCATCGGGAAAGAGCTCCTCGTCAGTGATGTCGAGGGCGGGAGGCCGCCAGCCGTCGGGGAATCCCTCGAGCATCTGCTGCCTCGCCATTTCCTGTGTCATTTGCTCCATCATATCCTCCGCCTGCTGCATGGCCCGCGGGACGAAGAACGCCAGGCCTCCGCCACAGACCAGAAAACACAGAAGTCCAAACAACCCACATCCGATGAGAATGGGAACGAGGACGCTTTTTTCTTCAGCCATGAGGGAGCATGCCGAGTGAGTTGAGTGATTCGCGAAGGAGTCAACCTAGCCTTTCGACCCTAACTTGCACAACTGAAGACGGTTACACCCCTTGGCCGATATCATTTCGGTCTTGACCATGAGTGGCGTCTCGTGGTTTGATTCGCTCCCTTTTGAGTAAGAGTCACATTGAGTTTTCGGACAGGATGTCCCCGATTTCATTGAAAGCTACGACCAAAGGGAATGCGATCGATGGCGATCGCCGCCCGATCGACAGCCGCCTGCACGGTCTCGACTGGTTGCGGGCGGGTGCTGCGGTGCTCGTGGTGACGCTGCATGCGGGGATTGGTTACCTCGTGGCTCGCATGCCGGGACTCGCGTGGCCAACTCACGCCCCCATGGGAAGCCCGACAGTAGATGCGGTCACATGGTGGATCAACGGATTCATCATGCCGCTGTTCTTTCTGCAGAGCGGATATCTCGCATGCCAGATCATGCGTGCGAAAGGAGCCGAAGAATTCCTCAAGCAGCGCACCCGACGACTGCTTGCTCCGTTGGCACTGGGATGCGTCCTGATTCTGCCGCTCGACCTCTACGCCTGGCTGCTCGGCTGGGCGGGCGATGGGAAGATCACGCTCCACAAGCTCCGCAGCCTGAAGATTGATAGCCCCCTGGCGGACAACCTGTGGGGTGTGTCCCATCTCTGGTTTCTGCAGTATCTCTGGTTGTTCAGTGTGGCAGTGTGGGGATTGTCAAGAGTGGCAGAGTGGCAAGGGGGCAAGGGGGCAAAAGGTGTGACAAGCTCGGCGATGCCACTTTTTCACTTTGCCACTTTGCCCCTTCTTGCGATCAGCACACTCGCACTGTGGTGGGAACCGCAACTTGTGATCGGGTTTCGACACAGTTGGTGGCCACAGATGGCGAACCTCCTGTTCTACGCACCCTGGTTTGTATTGGGATGGACGACCTTCGCGAGTCAATCCACTTCGGGCGGAGCCTCGCCCTCCCACAGATTGTGCGAGCTACGACTAGCAGCATCTCTCGTGGTGTTTGCGATGCTGCTTCCGCAGATCCATCAGCACGTTGCGGAGCCGATACAGGGTTTGGCCCGTATCACACTTGCGGCATTGTTTGTGCTGCACGCTTGGCTGGCGGTGACCGGGTGGTTCGGTGTGTGTCTCCGCTGGTTGAACCGACAACCGCCAACGTCGGTCAAGTACGTCGCAGAAGCGTCCTTCTGGATCTACCTGTTGCATCATCCGGTCGTTGGGTTGACTCAGGTCTCCCTGTCACAGGCGGCACTGCCGGTCGCCACCAAGTTCCTGCTGACCACGCTGGTCGGGCTGGTCCTGCCGCTACTAACGTACCATGCATTCGTGCGTCAAACATGGATTGGCGTCGTTCTCAGCGGTCGCCGACAGGGTGTGCGATCAGTGGCTCCTGCGGCTGAGGTCATTCCCTTCCCGCTGCCTCAGGCCGAGCGGTTGAAGAAATCTGCATGAATCCCCCCGCGTGGTCGTGGCAGGGGACGATTCGTGTGTGCTAAAAAGAGTGGCACAGTGGTCAGGTGAAGAGGTGGCATCGTCGCTGTGACTCGATTGCGCCTCCTCCACTTTGAATCTCTGCCACCCAGCCACTTTAACAGGAGTCAATTCAGTGAGTATGAGCATCGTCGCCGTCCATGGACGGCAGATTCTGGACAGTCGAGGCAACCCAACAGTCGAAGTCGACATCGAGCTTGAAGACGGCACCATCGGACGGGCAGCCGTCCCCAGTGGGGCCAGCACGGGAGCGCACGAGGCGTGCGAACTGCGTGACGGAGACAAGTCTCGCTTCCTTGGAAAGTCGGTCGAAACAGCGGTCGGCAACGTCAACGGCGAGTTGTCCGACGTCCTCCTCGACCTCGAAGTGACCGACCAGTTGACCATCGATCGAGCCATGCTCGAAGCTGATGGGACAGAGAACAAATCGCGGCTGGGAGCCAATGCGATCCTCGCTTGCTCGCTCGCAGCCGCTCACGCCGCTGCACGTGCGAGCTATCTGCCACTGTTCCGCTATCTGGGCGGAGTGGGGGCCTATCGTCTGCCCGCTCCGATGATGAACATCATCAACGGCGGCGAGCACGCGAACAACGGCATCGACATGCAGGAATTCATGATCATGCCGCTGGGCTTCGACAACTTCAGCGACGCCCTCCGCTGCGGAGCTGAGATCTTCCATCATCTCAAGAAAGTGTTGGAAGAGAAGGGTCTCAGCACTGCGGTTGGCGACGAGGGCGGATTCGCTCCGGACATCGCCAATGGCGACGAGGCAATCGGCGTGATCATGTCGGCCATCGAGAACGCAGGCTACAAGCCGGGAGAGCAGGTGAAGCTGGCACTCGACTGTGCCGCAACCGAGTACTACGACACCTCTTCGAAGACGTATACCCTCGAAGGGAAGAAGTATGACGCCGCCGGCATCGTGGACCTCCTCGAAGGCTGGGTCGACAAGTATCCGATCTGTTCGATCGAAGATGGATGCAGCGAGGACGATTGGGATGCGTGGAAACTGCTGACTGATCGAATTGGCAAGAAGTGTCAACTCGTGGGTGACGACCTGTTCGTCACCAACGCCAAGCGACTCGCACAGGGCATCGAGTCGGGAGTTGGCAACAGCATTCTCGTCAAAGTGAACCAGATCGGCACACTCACCGAGACGATCCAGGCCGTCGACCTCGCGTATCGCAACGGTTACACAGCCGTCATGAGCCATCGCTCGGGTGAGACGGAAGACACGACCATCGCAGACCTCGCGGTTGCTTTGGGGACGGGGCAGATCAAGACCGGCTCAGCCAGCCGCACTGACCGAATCTGCAAATACAATCAGCTTCTGCGGATCGAAGAAATCCTCGGAACCGATGCTGTCTACGGTGGCACGATCTCGTGAGCACGATCGGAGTCGTGCAGAGATTGCCGGTGCGTCGATAACACCTGACGACGACCTGTCATCTCCACTCATATTGGGATATCACAAGCCCACAGGTCCCCTCCTGTGGGCTTCTTCTGTTGATGCCGATGCATGTTCAACCCGGACAATTCGCCCCGTCACCCCTCACCACTGAGGAAGCAGGTGCAGTGAATCCGGTCCGGGGAACAATGATCTCTCTCGGCTTCTGGCTTTGTCTGTTGGGAGCAATCGGAACATACGGACTTGTCGTCCTGTCTCCCAAGGTTGTGCGCTGGACACAAAAACGCAACGAAGTGGCAGCCAATCAGCAGCAGTTGGTCGCTCTGCAGGATCAGGTCGCCTACTGGACTCAGCTGACCAATGAACTCGAAAGAAACAAAGACTTTCGGGACTCGTTCCTTTCACCGGGGACCAGTTCGACAACACCTTCTCATGGCGTGATCCCCCTGGAATCGTCTCTGCGGTATCAAGCATTCAATTCACACCTCATACTCGAAACACCTCCGCACGAGCCCTCACTTCTCTTGAGGATTTGTCAGCGAGTCGCTGCTTCATGGCTGCTCCAGATCATTGGTTTGGCAACATCTGCCGGTCTGTTGCTCTTTTCATTCACATCTCTGCTGGAGTCGCGGTCGCCGCGACAGCCTCGAAAGGTCAGACGCTTGCGTCCACACTTCGTCAGGCGACTCGAGGGATTGGGAAGCCGTTACGTCTCAGGTCAAACGAACCACAAGTCCCGGACAACACGAACACGTCACCTGATGACAGATGTCTGAGTGACCAATGCAAGAGGAGATTGCGTACTGGCCAGTGATTGCCCGCAACAATCTCTCCCCAGTTTACGCAACCGTACGATCTGCCTCAGCGTCGGTAATTCGTCACTGTGCGGCTAACACCTTCAATTGGAGTGTCCGATATCACAGGCATATCGAGTGCTCTGTTGATTGCCAAGGATGGGTGATCCAGCAAGGTTCGTCATCAGTTGGCGGTCCGGCTCGATCCGATTCGCATGAGGCGAATCGCGCAGAATTCTCAAGGATTGAGACGGGGGCGACTCATGTCGACAGGGACGAAAGCGGCAGCCAGTACAGCGATTGTACTGGTCACATTCTTCATCATCGGGGCAGGATCGACTCATGCTCAGGTGGTGCCGGGCACCGGAACACTGCTCAACAAGGACGACTTTGAAGACCAGAATTGGGGCTTCACGTTCAACTTCCCGAAGAGCAGCAAGGAAGAGGACGAGCAGATCCGCTTCCCCATCGGTCGTGCTCACAACGGAAAATGGTTCGAGAGCCCCAAGCGAGGCACTCCCGATGTCGTGAAACGCGTTGAGACGCCCATCGGCGGACTCGAAGGGAGTACCGGTTGCTTGTACCTCCGATCACGAGACACGGGCATCCCGGGACGACCCAGCTACAGCCAGAAGCAGGACGACTTCATCCTGCAGGCGAAGCCGCTTTCGGTCTCGTCAACACCCAACTTCGTCGTCCGCGTCTATCTGCCACCCTGGGAGCAATGGGAACAGCGCACGGGTGTCTCTTTCGGCATGCGAGCCGGCGTTCAAGGCCCGCAGACCACCACCAAGAAAGTCAGTGTCGGCCGGTGGCTGTTTAAGGGCAGTCGCACCGAAACCGTGACCGAGATGGAGCCGATCTACCCAGGCATGTTCATCCAGTTCAATTGCTCCAAAGATCGAAACTACAAGGAAGACCACGCCGTCCTGATCATTCGGTCGGGCAATGACGGCAAGGATATCGTCGGTCCCAAGATCCGTCAGACTGGTTGGTGGACTTTCGGTCAGTCTCATACACCCGATTCACGGGTCCACTACTACGCCAAACCGGGTGTCGAAGATCTGACATCGAAAGACCATATTGTCTCGACGATGCCTCACAGCCGTCAGGCTCAATACTTCAACACGATCTTCTTCAACATCTGCAGCATCGATAACGGCTCCACCTGGTCGACCCCTTGGATCATTGACGATCCTCAAGTCTACCACTTGGGCGGAGGTCGCCGCTCGATGGCAGGCGGACGACAACAGATGCGTCGCTGAGAAACAGGCTCATCATCTGACGACAGCGGCACTGAACCACTTCATAGGGCGAAACGATCTCTAGAGATCGTTTCGCCTTTTTTCTTGCTTCGACGAATGTCATCCCATCCTACGGCTAAGACCGGACGACTTGGTCAGGGGATTCATCGGTGCTGTTGTGGATGAGATACGCTAAGCTGAGAGGCTCACTTGTGAAGAGTCCGCGGGGACTCTGACGCACGAGGCTCACTCTCAAGCAACGCGGACACCCACGGATGGTCGACGGCATTCTGGCAGACGACGTGCTGGCGGACCTCAACGATCCGCAGCGGGAGGCGGCGACGTACGGAACGGGGCCGTTGCTGATTGTCGCCGGCGCCGGCACAGGCAAGACGACCACGCTCGCTCATCGTGTGGCTCACCTCATCGCCACCGGTGTCGATCCCGGGCGCATCCTGCTGCTCACGTTCACCCGTCGCGCCTCGGCGGAGATGCTGCGGCGAGTTGACGGCATCCTGCGGGAGAGGGATCGGGCAGGGGTGAGTCGCAAGGTCTGGGGTGGCACGTTTCACGCGGTCGCGACTCGAATACTGAGGCGTCACGGCAAGAAAATTGGTCTCGCCCCCGACTTCACCATCCTCGATCGCACCGACTCCGAAGACCTCATGCAAGTCGTCAGGACCGATCTTGGCCTGGGCGAAACGAAAGGGAAAGCGGGTCGTTCACGTCGCGAGCAGGACGAAACTCGCTTCCCGCTTAAGGGTACGTGTCTCAACATCTACAGCCGAGCTGTCAACACGCAGCAGTCACTCAAGCAGGTCCTTCAGAAGGACTTTCCCTGGTGCGAAGAGCACGAGGACAAGCTCAAGCAACTCTTCTCAGCCTACGTCGACCGCAAGGAAGAGGCGTCCATTCTCGACTACGACGACCTGTTGCTCTTCTGGCGAGCCCTGCTACAGGACGAAGACGGCAGGCAACAACTCGCCGAGAAGTTCGACTGTGTTCTCGTTGACGAGTATCAGGACACGAACACTGTGCAGGCAGACATTCTGCGCGGACTCTCACCAACCGGCCGAGGCGTCACAGTCGTGGGGGACGATGCCCAGTCGATCTATTCTTTCCGGGCAGCTGACGTCCGCAACATCCTCGACTTCCCCGATCAGTTTCCCGGTACGAAGGTCATCAAACTGGAACAGAACTACCGCAGCTCGCAACCCATTCTCGATGCCACGAATGCCATCATCTCTGGGGCGACCAAGCGACATCACAAACAACTCTGGTCCGACCACAAACAGGGCGATCCACCGCAGATGATCCTCTGCAACGACGATGATGAGCAGACCGAATTTCTGGTCGACCGCATCCTCACGCATCGTGAAAGTGGCCTCAAACTGCAACAACAGGCAGTCCTGTTTCGGGCCTCGCATCACAGCATCTCACTGGAAGTCGAATTGGGACGCCGCAACATCCCGTTCCACAAGTATGGCGGACTCAAGTTCGTCGAGACGGCTCACGTGAAGGATATGCTCGCGTATCTGCGACTCGCGGAGAACCCACGAGACATCGTCTCAGGCATGCGCGTGCTGATGTTGCTCCCCGGGATAGGCCAGGTGAAGGCACGAGGGCTCCTCGACATCCTCACCGAAAATCGCGGCGACTTCTCCTGCTGGCGAGACGTTTCTCCACCCAAGGCGGCTATGGACGACTGGCCCTTGTTCGTTGCTCTGATGCGAGGCTTGGGCGACCCAAAGGCCAAAAAGAGTGTGGTCGGCGATCAGATGCACCGTGTCCGCCGTTTCTATGCACCGCTCCTCAAGGGCAAGTACGACAACAGTCGTGAACGCGAGCGCGACCTTGAGCAACTCGAACTTGTCGCCGCCCGCTTCAAGGATCGCATGGAGTTCATCGCCGAGATGTCGCTCGACCCGCCGTCATCCACACAAGACCTGGCAACTGATCCGTCGCTTGACGAGGAGCATTTAATCCTGAGCACCATTCACTCCGCCAAAGGCTTGGAGTGGAACGTGGTGTATGTTCTCCACGCGACGGATGGCAACATTCCCTCCCAGCAGGCGGTCGGTGATACGGATCAGATTGACGAAGAACGCCGTCTGTTCTATGTCGCACTCACCCGTGCGAAGGAATCGCTTTACGTCACGATGCCGCAGCGGTACTACTCCCAAAGTTGGAACCGCAGCGACCGCCACAGTTACGCGCAGCCGTCTCGTTTCCTCACCAAAGAGGCGAGAGAGCACTTCGACGAACGCATGGCCTTCCCTTCCATTGGTAATGAAGAAGAAGATTCAGCCGATGCCACACGGCAAGTCCGGGAGAGTATCAAAGGCATGTGGAGCTAAGCTCTGTCCGGTCATTTAAAGTAGCCGTCTCGCTCCGCGAAACGAGCGTGCGGCCAGTTGATGACGCCAAGCTCGAAAGTCTATCGTCGGTCTGCTCATCACGCGGTGCGTGATGGCTACTTTCCACAATCAACTACTCACCGACTGAGAGTCTATCCGGAAACTTTGCCTGAGTTTTTCACTGTTACGCGGCAACTCGATAGTTGAACTTGGTCGACTTCGCGGGGCGGAGTCGTCGCACCATGACATGGAGGTGGCTGATCTGAATCATGGCCGCGCTCGAT
>JAJDEJ010000160.1 GCA_029259815.1 Planctomycetaceae bacterium
GTGCAACTCATGCGGTCACGAAGTCGGGAACAACGATGCAATTCTTGATTCTGTTCAGTCTACTGGCGAAATCCCTCGGGAAACTCGGCATTGACTGTTCACCCCCATGTTGTGCTATGCGCGGGGTGTGAACGGTTACCCTGTGGACTCAATCGTCATAGATCAAGATGGCAACGACAAACACTGGAGTCGCTTGTGAATCGTGAATTCTATATCCGTCATGGGGGCCGCACACAGGGGCCGTACTCCATCGAGAAGTTGCACGAGTTGGCCCGACGTGGCCGTTTCAGCCGAGCCGATCAAGTTTCATCCGACCGATTGACCTGGCAGCGTGCAAGTGAGTTGGCAGAGTTGTTTCCTGAGGCGAGTTCATCGAAAGTCCGCATCCCCCGCTCCGCACCCGTTGGCGCACGGAGTGGGCCTGACTCTTCGCCGGAAGTCAAGCATCGACAACAAAGCCAGGAGAATGAGGCCAGCAGCTATAGTCTCCAGGAGCCATCTGCACAGGTGTCAAACGCACTTTGGTACTACACGATCGATGATGTTGATCACGAGCCAATTTCACTCGATGAGCTTCAGGCTCGAGTCAGCCAGGGACACCTGAAACCCAATGACCAGATTTGGACGGAGGGGATGTCAGATTGGATGGCTGCATCCCAAGTTCGCGAGTTGAGCCCCTTGTTCTCAAGTTCTCGTCTAGGTGATTCCGATCCCGCCGCGATCAAGCCAAACAGTTCAGGGCCGCACATTTCGCCAAAGGCGTCAGCCATCCAGACCGCTCCGATGGCAGTCGCCAGTCTGGTTCTCGGGCTGCTCGGGACCAATGTGCTGTTCTTCCTTGGAAGCATTCTTGCAGTTGTATTTGGCCACATTGCACTTAGACAAATCAGAGAAAGTGGCGACCACCTCGGTGGACGTGGATTGGCGATTGCGGGGCTAATCTTCGGTTATGCCGTCATTATTATCACTGTTGTGGTGGGGATTGTCTTCTTTCTGGCCTTGTTACTTGGATTTGTCGCGGCCGCTGGGAATGGGCCTTGAATTCATTGGAGCTCTGCCTGTTGAGTGTGATGCCCCTCCTTCAAGAGACACAGTCGATCCGGATTTGCCGACCGACAAGTCGCGATCACTCGAACACTTGCAACGTGATCCCTTTCACGGTGTGATATTCAATCACTTCGCCACTTTGAGTAGCACATTGTGGAGGTCGTCATCACCCTTGCATCAAGAAAACGTAGGGCTCAATGTCAAATCCAGGACGTGTGATTATCGAAGTTCCACTCTCATGGGCGCGGCAGGATATTGAGCAACGACTCGCATTCAACGGCGGTCGTCACACCC
This sequence comes from Planctomycetaceae bacterium, assembly GCA_029259815.1. Classification (GTDB taxonomy): domain Bacteria; phylum Planctomycetota; class Planctomycetia; order Planctomycetales; family Planctomycetaceae; genus JAHBXU01. The sequence continues at coordinate 1,342 of JAJDEJ010000160.1, forward strand.
GTGTGAACACTGTCCTGTCGGCCATTCTCGGCTTGCTGCTCGCCGCTGCCTTCTACGCGGCCCTGCTCCCGTTTCGTGAGTCGTCCTTCGCAGAGATGTTTCTGACCCGGCCCTTTGTGCCCGCCACGATTTGTTTTCTGACGGGGTGGTCGACCGCAATCCTGTTCATCAAGTCTCGCAAGCTCAAACTCCAACGGCGGGCACTCAACTATGCCATTGTCCCACAGGACCATGACTTCGTTCTTTCGTCAAGTACCGTTGATCAAGTGACGGATCGAATCCACACGACAGTCGATGACCCCAAACACTTCGTGCTGTTTAACCGAATCATGATTGCACTCTCAAACTTGAGGAACCTCGGGCGAGTTGGCGATGTGGACGAAATTCTCCGATCTCAGGCGACCCACGATGAGTCGTCCATGGAAACGAGTTATGCAGTCGTCAGCGTCTTCGTCTGGGCAATCCCCGTGCTCGGGTTCATTGGGACGGTGCTCGGCCTTTCAACGGCAATCGGCGAATTTGGTTCCGTTCTGGAATCCTCTGGCGACCTCAGTCAGATCAAGGGGGCGCTGCAAGGAGTGACTTCCGGTCTGTCGACCGCTTTTCAGACAACTCTGCAGGCACTCGTGGCCGCTCTGGGAATCCAACTCAGTTTGGCGTTTCTCAAGAAGAACGAAGAGGAGTTTCTGGACGACTGCTCAGAGTATTGCGTGAGACACATCGTCAACAGGCTACGACTCATGATCTACGAAGCGCAGGACGACTGAAGTCACCGTCAAGTGTTCTCGAGAATCAAGTACGAATTTCGATTGTGAGAAGTCGACACGGTCAACGAGACGGAAACGATGGACGATTGGTATTGTCGGATTTCAGGTGAGACCAGCGGTCCGTTTTCTACGGAGGAATTGCGGTTCCTCTGGGATCGTCGAAAACTGACAGCCGCAGACGACATCCGCACGGGCGATCGTGGCCAGTGGCAGACCGTGGAGGAATTCCCAAACCTCTTCCCGAATCAGACGGTGAACACTGCTCGTGAGCTGCCACAGGTTGTTCCTCTTTCCCGTCAAGACTCTGGCGAGCCTGAAGTAAACCACATCGAGGACACTTCTGCGGTTGACCATGAGCCGCCTGTTGAGAATCAGACTGTGACTCCACCGATTCGCAAATCGGTCGACGAAGACGAGCGATGGCGAAGGGCCGCGATTGGTTCGGCCATCGGAGCAGGAGTTGTCATTCTGGTCCTGTTGTTACTGCTTCTGTTCGTCCCTTCTCTGTTTCGTGAGGGAGCAGGCGGGGGACAAGCTGCAGGCGGTGGCTCTGGAACTGCCACGGGAGAAGGAGCTGGACTCAGTGATGGCAGTGAGACAGTGGATGTTTCGACCGACGACATGAGTGAAGACACCGGTGAAATCACCGAAGAAGATGTGACCGAAGAAGCCGCAGCATTGACGGCAACGGATGAGGACAACTCAGGCCAAAGCAGAACAGCCGGCAACGAGAATGCCCCCCGACCGCCACCTCCAAAGTTCACCCTCGGAAAGCTGAATGAACCACCTGCACCAACTCAAACTTCTTCGGGACAAGCGAGTGCTGTCTCGAGTGGCAGCCTGAGCGAGTTGAACGAACGACTCGACCGGGAAGGTGCGGGAAGCGGCGACGTTCAGGTGTCTCTCATCTGGTATAACATTAACGATCTGGATCTCCACATTGTCTGTCCAAGCGGCGAACGGATCTACTACCGTCACTCTAATTCGGCCTGTGGCGGTGAGTTAGACGTCGACATGAATGCTGGTGGGCAAATCTCGAACAAGCCTGTCGAGAATGCCTTTTGGCCGGCGCAAGCCGCCCCTCGTGGAAAGTATCAAGTGTTTGTCCATCACTACGCTAGCAACGGAGCAAGAGACCCATCGCGTTTTGAAGTCGTCGTCAAGAATGGTCGAAGTACCAAGAAATTTTCGGGATCCGTCAGAAGAGGCGATGCCATGAAAAGGATCTATGAATTCGAGCGGTAGATATCAATCCTTCCGCAGACCCTGAGGAACATTCCAGGCACGACTCATTCGCCCTTTGGTCAGACCATTTCCATGGTTACTGTGCAGGAGCTTGTTCGAGGAATGGCATCCCCTACTGCAGGGCCCTCCTGCATGGTACTTGAACAACAACTATGGAAGTGATCTAAATAACCGAGCCTGATTGTGGGGCGCATGGTTGGCAAGAAGAGATGGGAATTCCCAAACTGGGTTAGTTGTTTGAGTTTGGACACTCAACCCCCCCAGGAGGAAATTCCCATGGAAGGAATTGTCCCAAAGCTGAGTCAGCGTCACAAGCAGCGGTTGTTGAATGTCGCCCGGAAATGCCGTGAGGCCACGTTGAAGACAAGGTACCTGATCATCCTGAACCTCGATGACGGCATCAGCCCGACCCAGACGGCCCGCCGGCTGAAGGTCGCCCGGTCCACCATCTACCGGGTCGCGGCACGCTTCTGCGAGGCCGGTGAAGCGGGGCTGGTCGACCGTCGCGAGGAGAACGGGGATCGCAAGCTCGATGAATCAGTGCTGCAGACGCTGCATCAAATCGTGGAAGCCTCTCCCCAGGACTATGGCTGGCACCGTCCCCCCTGGACACGGGAACTCTTGGTGAAGACGCTCCGTCGGCAGACCGGTGTCGCCATTCACGTCTCGACAATGAGCAAGGCCCTGGCGATGATCGGCGCCCGGCGGGGTCAGCCCAAGCCGGTCGTGCACTGCCGGTGGTCCACGCGGGCGAAAAACAAGCGTCTGCGCGAGCTGGAGCAGCTGGAACAGACGCTGCCGGCGGATGAAGTGCTGGTCTCTGAAGACGAAATCGACATCCACCTCAATCCCAAGATCGGATCCGATTGGATGGTACGTGGCCAGCAGAAGCCGGTCGTGACGCCGGGACAGAACGCCAAGCGTTACCTGGCCGGGGCTCAAGACGCTCGGACCGGGGAGTTGATCTGGGTCGAAGGCGAAAGGAAGAACAGCTTGCTGTTCATCCTGCTGTTATGGGAGCTGGTCTGCCGCTATCCCCGTGCCCCAGTCATCCATGTGATTCTGGACAACTACTGCATCCATAAGACCCAGCAGGTCGCCATCAGCCTGGCCAGCGAACAGGGCAGGCGCCTGCGGCTGCACTTTCTCCCACCGTATTGTCCGGATCACAATCGCATCGAACGGACGTGGCGCGATCTGCACGCGAACGTCACCCGCAATCACACCTGTGCGGACATGAAACGGCTCATGCGAAACATCCGACACTACCTGAAGCAACACAACAAAAGCACCCAACTCACACAAACCGCCGCCTGACCAAGCTGTCGCAAAATCAGGCTCGGTTATTTAGAG
>JAJDEJ010000017.1 GCA_029259815.1 Planctomycetaceae bacterium
TGGCCGCCTTGAGAAACGCCGGTCTCAATTGGCTGCGGCACCTCGGAACCGCTAACATCACCGCCACCTTACGCAGCTTCACCCGGAATCCCTTACGTCTCCTCCGCAAACTCGGCTACCCGAACTAAGCGTTCGCCCTGATTCTCCCCCGGGAAAGACCTCTGCGTGAATTACTTCACTCACGGTATTCGCTATCTCGACCAACCGTACTTCCTTGTCGGGACTGCAATGCCCGATTTTCTGTCGGTGGTCGACCGCAATGTGCGATTCCGGGCACAACACGTGGAGCCATTTCTGACTGACGATGAGCGCACGACAGCCGAGTTTGCGGGAGGCGTCCTGCAGCATTTGGAGGATGACCGCTGGTTCCACAAGACCCGCGGGTTCTTTGAGGTGACGGGTGAGCTGGCCCTCTTGTTCCGCGAGCATGTCGAACGAGACGACCGTTTCCGGGCGGCATTTCTAGGCCATATCGTTACCGAGCTGCTGCTTGATCGTGTGCTTATCGCGGATCACCCAGGCACGCTTGATCGTTACTACGAGTCATGGTCTCAGGTCGATAGTGAGCAGATTCAGCAGATGGTCAATCGTATGTCGCGCGAGTCAACCGACCGTCTGGTCCGGGGACTGAGACTGTTTCAGGAAGAACGCTTCTTGTACGATTATGCAAGCTCAGAACGTCTGTTGTATCGTCTCAACCAAGTCATGAAACGAGTCAAGCTGCCTGTGTTGCCAGAGACGACATTTGTTGTTTTTGCCGAAGGGGAAGCCATCATTCGTGACCGTTGGCGAGACCTGCTCCCCCTCGAACATTTTGATCTCTCCCACATCTGAACGACGTTGACATCACGATTGACCCTCATCGCCAGCAAGGATTTCCCATGAAGTACGGCCTCAATCTGCTGCTCTGGACCAGTGACGTGAACGACAGCCTGTTCCCCCTGATTGATCAGATCAAAGGCTGGGGCTATGACGGTATCGAGTTACCGATCTTCGACATGAACCTGGCCAACTTCCAGTCTGTGGGGGCTCGGCTGAAGGACGTAGGGCTGGAGTGCACGGCAGTCACCGTCTGCACTCCAGACGAAAATCCGATCTCACCTGACGCTGCCATTCGAGAAGCGGGGATCGAGCGTCTCAAGTTGGCCGTGGACATGTGTCAAGCAGCCGGGGCCACTCACTTGTGCGGACCGATTCACTCGGCCCTCGGAGAGTTCTCCGGCGAAGGGGCCACCCAGGAGGAGTGGAAATGGGGACAGGAATCACTCGCCAAGGCAGCCGATTACGCCAAGCAGGCAGACGTCACGCTCACGGTCGAGTACCTCAACCGCTTCGAGTGTTACTTCCTCAACTGTGCCGAGGATTGTGCCCGCTTCTGCCGTGAGGTGGGGCACTCACACCTCAAGATGATGTACGACACATTCCACGCCAACATCGAGGAGAAGTGCATCACCTCCGCCGTCAAGACGTGTGCGGATCAACTCGTCCACGTGCACATTTCCGAGAATGACCGCTCGACCCCCGGCGAAGGAGGTGTCGACTGGGACACATCCTTCGCTGCTCTCAAGGAGGTCAATTATGACGGGTGGCTGATGATCGAAGCCTTCGGTCTGGCCCTTCCGGACCTCGCTGCTGCGACGAAGATTTGGCGTCGCATGTTCCCCACGGAAGAACACCTGGCGACCGAAGGCCTCAAATTTATGAAGTCCCGCTGGGTGGGATGAATGGCCTCACGATCCAACATCTGGGTCGTACGAGCACTCTGGGTGTTCGTCCTTTGTAGTGCAATCGTGACCGGTGCGAGTGACTCGCTTTTCGATCAAGTTCCGGTCGCGGTGTTCGCTGGTCTGTGTATCAGGTTCGGGTATCACGTGCGCACTTACGACCAGCGAACACCTGCCATGATCGGACACCAAACATGCTACTGAATCGCACTCTAGCACCGCCGCGACGTGCGACGGCTGGCCATGACCTTCTCGGAAGACAGTGTCTCCGATGAAGCCCCTACGCTGGCTGAGTGGATACTGACGGAGACCCTCCGGAGGTTTCAGTCTGAGCAGGCCGGAGAGACCTCGCGTCCGATGCCCCCGGAGATGCATTGCTGGCTATCAATGGAAGTCGCCAAGTGCCTTTTGGCCATCTGTGGATTCAAGTCGGTGGTCGACACTCCGCTCCTCGATGAGTTCCTCGCGCGGCTGCTCAACGTCGTCACGTAGCAGGTCAACTCAATCATTAAGCGGAGCGTGAGCAACCCGCAATGGAACTGACGACGCTGCCGACCTGTCCGCATTGCCGATCGGCGAAGCTCCAGGTCGTCAAGAGTGTCCTGCGGGGTGAGTTCCGCATTCGCTACTACGGCTACTGTCCCTGCAAGTATCGTCCGGACGACAACTAAGGTCTGCGTTCCGCTGCGGTTCGCCCCCCACCGCAATTCTGCGGCTTAGGGATACTGGTATCCCGCGAGTATGATCGACGGGTGATACCGGATGATTCAGTCCCGCCTCGCACAACGGGGCCGTGTCCCCTGCATCCTGATGGGGCCGTGAACCCATGACCGAGTATCTGACCATCGGACAAATCGCTGACCGCTACGGCGTGACCATCCTAACGATCCGTCGGTGGTGGTATACCGGCAGATTTCCCAAGCCGATCATCATCGGCAAGGTTTTGATTCGCTGGCGACAATCCGACATCGAACAATACGACCGCTCGCGTGAGTCGGATACACTACCGGAGAGAGAACGATGCCCCGCTTGAAGATGTTCGGCGTTTGGAATGAGGATTCAATCAAGGCGCTCAGCGAACGACGCGGCGACCTCAAGACGGAAGCTCTGGCCATCGTCGACAAGGTGGAAGCCGAGAACCGTGACTTGACCATAGACGAGCAAAAGCTGTTCGACTCGCTCTGCGATCAAGACCAGCAACTCAAGGCCCGCATCGCTAACGCGGAACGGGTCGATTCCTGGGGAGCCGAGTTGAACGAACCGCCTGACGATCCGTTCGGCAACATCACAGGAACCACGGCCCCGTCCGGTTTTTACTGAGGACGGAGAGCCGAACTGCGGCCGCGTTTTGTTCCGCGACTCCAACGTATTTCGAGTCAAGCAGCGGTCGATCCGTTTGTGATGCTTGAATCCCTCTGCTCACCTCGTCTAATCTCGAAAAGCGTGATGTGACCATCGAGTGACAGCGTCTCAGTTTCAATGATGGATGATTCCAAAACACAGAGGGTTGTGGCACAGGAAGGTTCGACGGGCATTCTCTGGTGGCCCGGGGTGTGCATTCTTTCATTCACCTGCTGCACTCTGATCTTGCTGCAGACCGCAGTGTTCTCGTTCACCTCCCGGCCGTCGGTAGACGCCATCTACGTTGTTTGGGCATTTCAGGCGGCGATCTTCGTGTGGCTGTTGGTGTTTTCCCGGATGAACCAGTCCCAACGCGTTCGAATTCTGGCCGCGATTCTTTCGATCGAGACGTGCGCGTATCTGGCGGTTCGCGTCGATGGTTATACGGGTGACGGGCGCTTCATATTCTCAAGCCGTTGGTCCCCGAGTCCCGACGAACGATTCGAGGTTGCACGTCGGGGTCGTCCTTCATTCACTCCGACCGAGGGACAAGAAGTCGATCTGAATACCACCACGTTGCTGGATGTCCCAGCATTTCGCGGCAGCGATCGGTCGGGAATCGTTCGAGGGATCCGGTTGGCCCGGAATTGGGAGCGAGTTCCTCCGCGACAACTCTGGAGGCAGCCGATCGGCGGTGGCTGGTCGTCATTTGCGGTGGTTGGCGATCACTGCGTGACCCAGGAGCAGCGGGGTGAGTATGAAACGGTTGTGTGTTACGAACTCAAGACCGGCCGCGAGTGTTGGGCTCATCGGGATCTGGCGAGTTTCTATGAGGTGACCGGAGGAGGCGGACCACGGGCGACACCAACAATTCACTATGGACGTGTCTATTCGTTGGGGGCGACTGGAATTCTGAATTGTCTTGACGGATCGACGGGGAGGCGGATCTGGTCGGTGAATATCCTCGAAGAGAATCGTGTGGAGAATCGATTGTTCGGGATGGCTGGCTCGCCGTTGCTAATTGACGGAATGGTGATCGTCTCCCCTGGGGCGAAAGGAAACTCATTGGTCGCCTACGACCAACAGAACGGGAGAAAACTGTGGGGAGGCGGTGATGCCCCGGCGGCCTACAGCGCCCCACAGTCTTGCCAGCTCGCCGGTCGGCGACAGATCCTAAATTTCAACGCGGAGGGGTTGTTCGCTCACGCGCTCGACGATGGCAGGGTGCTATGGAGCACCACGTGGATCAGTAATCCGGAAGAGCGGAATAATGTTTGTCAGCCGGTCGTGCTGTCGGCAATGGCGAACACTGAGGCGGATCGCGTTTTCATTTCCTCCGGTTATGGAAATGGGTGTGCGGTATTCGAGGTGACAGAATCACACCATCGTTTTGTCGTCCATGAACAATGGAGAAACCGCAACCTCAAGGCAAAGTTCACCAGCGTGGTCATACGTGACGGGTACGTGTACGGACTCGATGGGCGGATTCTGACTTGTCTCGATCTGCAGACCGGCGAGCGCTGTTGGAAAGGGGGGCGCTACGGGCACGGTCAGCTGATCCGAGTGGAAGATTTGCTGCTCATCCAGGCAGAATCGGGAGAGGTGGTGCTGGTGGAAGCATCACCGGTGTCGTTTCAGGAGATCGCACGGTTCCAAGCGTTGGATGATCGCACCTGGAATCATCCGCTGTTGGCGGGGAGCCTGCTGGTGATTCGCAATGACCGTGAGGCAGCGTGTTACAAGTTGCCGGTGTCCAAGCAGTAATCAGCGGATTCGACCGCGGAAGGATTTCATGAAAAGCCTCCCGTCATTCGCGAGCGTTCTGAACTCCGGGCATCAGAATCAGGAATGCCAAGAGGAGCAGGCTGACAGCAATCAGGACAATCGTGACTCGACCATTTGTTTGGCCGAGACCGGTTGAACAATGGGCCCCAAAGATCGCGAAGCCGAATGCGATCCACAACGTTCCGAATAGCCACATCGGGTTGCCTACGTGTGTGGCAAGACAAAGAATCGCGAGGCTTGCAATCGGGAGCGACAAACGGCCGGCGACGTTGCTGAGAGTTGCTTTTCGATGGCTTTGGTTCTCACTTGATTGGTGATGGTTCATCACTCCACTCCTTGCCGACAACTTACTGTCACTTGAGACTATTCTGACAGTCGACCGGTCAACGGTTCACGAATCTGCGGCGCTCCTTCGGATAATAGATGTACCACGCCCGCCCGATGAGATCCTCAGACGACACCGGACCGTTGAAACGGCTGTCGTCGGAATCACGTGAGTAGTCGCCCATTACGTAGTACCCATCGCCACAGTCGACTTCCTGTCCATCGGCAAGGTTGCCGAAGGGGAAATATTGCAGACTGTCCAAGTCGGTCGGGATCAGCAATTCCCTATCGTTGATAAACAGCCGCCCGTCCTGCAGCATTTTGATCCGTTCACCCGGCAGCCCGATGACACGCTTCATGACTTGCATGCCGTCCCCACGACGATAGGTGATGATCTCCCAGCGTCTCGATTGGCGAATGAGATACGAAACTTTTTCTGTAAGGACACGGTCGCTGTCTTTCCAACTGCGGCCAAGGAGTGTCGGCTCCATCGATTCCGTCGTCATTCGCGAGATGTGAAAACAGCTGTGGTAGACGATTAGCAGCAGCCCGACGAGCGCCAGGCACCGCACCAGCTGCCGCTTCGACCAGCGGAAGAAACATCGGCCGCGCCCCGGCTCACTGTCCGTCGTCTCCATTGGATTCGTCCCCTTCGGTCTGCATCTGCGCTGTGCCGTCCGCAGTATTGGCGAGTCCAGCTTGAATCGCCTCTTCGATCAGGCGTTGTCGCTCTTCAATTTGGAGTTTGGACGAGCGCGTGGCCCCCGCCACCGGTTTGCCGAAGTCGCTATTGATCGACATGATTGTTCCAATTACAAGCAGGAACAGACCAAGCAATTCGAACATCGGAAGCCAACCCGGTATGGCTTCTGAAGTCAGCGGTCGGCTGGACGCAGCCCCAACATCTTCGGGAAACTCTGGGCATCTCCGACCTTGGGGGGCTCGTTCGTTTGACATCATACTTCTCACACGCAGACTGCTTTACGGAATGGAGGACGTCACCACTGCCGAATTATACGACTCTCGATACTTCGCGTCACGACTTTCCTTCTTGTTGTGCACCGCTACTCAGTTGCGGCAGGCAGTCGAGGGGGAACCTTGTCCCCTCATCTCAGATGCTTCTTCGGAGGTTTCAACAAACGACCGTTTTCTCAGAGTCAGCAGGCAACTTTGAGCTCAATCGTAACCTGCACCGGTCCAATCGCCCGAGATCAATTCGAGCAGCCCAGATCGGCTGATTGGTGGATCAGATTGATTGCGAGAGATGGTCACCTTTCACCCCTGAATGCCTATGCCGTTCATCACTCAGAACGAACCGTCCTGGGCAGGGTGACCTAGGCTGTTCTTGAGCAGCTTCCGCGGCTTTTTGTCTGTGATTCGATTGCATCTCTTGAGCCGGATGGGTCGTGACAGCCACGTTGCAATCGGATCGCAACGGCACGAGTGGGTCGAGCTTCGGCCTGAGCACATGCTAGAAACGGATGCGGCGTGGTCGTTGAAATCACATGCTGTTCGGAATGCTGGCTAGAGTCTCCGAGTCAGGAGTTGTGTCGCGGTACACTACGGGAACCAGGAGCCACACTGCTGAGCGTCACCGATCAAGACAGGCGGTCAAATGGGTCTCTGTCTGCGCCGCCACGCTGGCAGATAAGGAGCCTGCTTGGTACGCTAAAATACGTATTGAGCGAGTTCCCCTCAACCGAATTCACCGTTCGTTTGTCTCCCAATGGAGGGTCGTCTCATGAAGCCGAGTGCTTCTTTGCTAAGCTCAGTTGTTCCTTCGGGACTCTTGCCGGCTATGTCAGTGCTGGGCGGCTTACTCTTGATGACTCACGTGGCTCCTGGCGCGGAGCGGACGTCGGATGCGTCCAGTGAGGTGACGACCGGGGAAACGGTCTCCGGGCAGGAGATCTTCATGCGGGAATGGCTGGCGAACGACCCCCGGAGCCACGGGGGCGACGGGCTGGGGCCGGTCTTCAACGATACATCGTGCGTCGCCTGCCATAACCAAGGCGGCCCCGGCGGCGGTGGCGCGGCGAGCAAGAACGTCGAAATCGTCTCGGCGGTCTCTCAGGGAGTGGCCGGGTTCAATTCCGTTCGCCCCCAACGGTCAGCATCATCCGAATTCGTGCGGTCGATGTTCGGCCTCGGTCTGGACCATAATCCGCCAGATCCTGCAGCTGCACTGGAGCTGATGAACAGGGAACGGCAGCGGCTGTCGATGATTCATCCCGGCTTCTTGTCCTCAGGGAGCGTTGTGCTGCACCGATTCGGGACGAATCCGCAGTACGCCGGTTGGCGGCAGAAACTTTCAGCGAACCAGCTCAACGTTCCGTTTCGAAACACGGGTGTCATCATGCCGATGCAGCAAGTCCACGAAGGTGATGAATCGCCATCGGACACCCAAAAACTGCAATTGGCGATCCAGGAGATCCACCGTGTCCGCAGCGAACTCGGAGGCACCGTTTTCAGCAAGACGTCCTTTGTGGACGGGGCACAGCTGACAGTGACTGAACGGAATGCGACGGCTCTGTTCGGTGCCGGGCTGATTGACTCGATTTCTGACGAAGTCATCGAGGCCGGTGCAGAGATCAAGCAGGTAGGATTTGGCGACATCTCTGGGCGTGTGAGCCGGCTGAAGGACGGGAGCATCGGCCGGTTCGGCTGGAAGGCACAGAAGAAGTCGCTGTACGACTTCACCATGACCGCCTGCGCTGTCGAACTCGGCTTGAACGTGCCTGATCACGCACAGGCGGGAACTCCACTGAGTCCTGAATACACGACCATTGGTTACGATCTTAACCAGCAAGAGTGCAACGCCCTCGTCGATTTCCTCAGCAACCTGCCGGCTCCGCTGCCACGTCAACCGGCGAACGACTCGGAAGCGGAGTATCTGAAAGCCGGGGAGCAACACTTCGCATCAGTCGGTTGTGCAGCCTGTCACAAGCCGGACTTGGGTGAGGTGGCTGGACTGTATAGCGACCTGCTCGTGCACGACATGGGGGCTGATCTTGTCGACACGGGTGATTATGGTTCCTTCACACCGGTTCCAGATTCGGCCGAGGAAGTTGTTCAGGAGTTGGTGGAAGCGAAGGAAGGCGAAGAGATGAAAACCGAATTGCGTGTCGTCGGAGCGACTCGTCAAGAGTGGCGGACCGCTCCGCTGTGGGGCTGCCGCGATTCGGCACCCTATCTGCACGATGGCCGAGCAGAGACGCTGGAGCAGGCCATCGCTTTTCACGGTGGCGAAGCGGTCGGGCCCGCTCAGAAGTACTTCATGCTTTCGACCGTCGAGCGACAGCAACTGCTCGCGTACCTGAAGTCACTCGAAGCACCGAGCGCCGAACGGTTGGCACAGCGCTGACCTATGCGGTTGAATTGACGCAATGACGAGTTGCTGCGTGCCGTCAGCACTCAGCAACTCGTCTCTCATGAACTCAGCGGTTATCCGATCGGCAATCAACTCGTCACCTCTCACCGGGAGCAATCATCATGTCGGGAAGACAGGCCAGTGTTGCGTGGGCGTTTGTGTTGTCAGCCTGTCTGTTGTTGTGCGTGACGATCTCAACCGGGCAGACGCCAACGGCACGCAAGGCCAAGACGCCTGCCAACAACTCAGCAAGTCGGGGAGTCGAAACACTCCTTCCGGCAGGGGCATTTGCATATGTCGGATGGGACGGCAGCGATGTGCATCAAGAGGTCTGGCAGGCAACGGCCGCGTATCAATCGTTATATGAGACGGGAGTGGCGGATGTCATTCGAAAGCTGTTCGTATTCATTCTCGAACAGAGTGGGATCAATACGGGCGACGTCATGCCCCTCATGGACCGGATCAGCCAGAAGGGCGTGTCGCTGGCCGTTTCGGCTCCTCAGGAGGGGCTCCCGTTGCCGCAAGCGGTCGTCGTCATCCATGAAGGCAAGGATCTGTTTCCCTTGGTCGATGGCTTCATTAAGCGGGCGATTGCGGGGGAGATCCCGGTCGAAGAACGGGATCTTGGCAACCGAAAGGTGACGAGTCTGCTGGTCCCGAACAGTCCGGGGATCGAATTTGGCTGGTGGACGGAGGGGGAGCACCTCGTACTGGCGGGAGGGATTGATGTCATCAACGCAACGAATGCTGTCGCTGAGGGACGCTCGCCGAATATCACGGCGCATCCGCTCTGGGCTAAAAGCCGCAAGTCTGAAGCGGGCCAGACCGTGTCGCTCGTGAGCTGGCTCGACTTCGCGGCTCTGCGTGAGACATACGGCGAGATGCCGGTCCCGAATCCGAACCAGGAAGGGGCACCGTTGTCAGTCAATCAAATCCTTGACGTCTTGGGTCTGAGCAAAGTCGGGCCCCTGGAGTACCGTTCCGGCTACGAGGGCCCAGCCATGTGGTCGGAGATGACTCTCGATGCTCCCGAGCCCCGCACAGGGCTTCTGACACCTTGGGGTTACGGGTCGGTCGCGATTGACGATCTGCCTCCGATGCCATCGGGTGCCTCTGGTTTCTATGCCCGCACGATGGATTGGTCAAAGATGTACGACGAGTCGGTCGCGCTGCTTCGCGATGTTGCGAAACTCGGCCCACCGGAAGCTGCCGGACATTTGGAAAGGGCATTCAGTGACGTCAAGGAGTCGCTGGGCATTGACCTGAAGGAAGACCTGTTTGAACCGCTCGGGGATGTCGCCTGTTTCTACACAGACCCACTCCAGGGATTCTTAGGCTTTGGGTTCGTTCTGGCAGTCCAGGTGGATGATGCCGCAAGACTCCGGACAACATTGGCAAATCTGCTGCTCAGGCTGTCGGCCCAGAGCCGTGGTCAGGTCATGATCCAGGCAATTCCCAAGCACGGTCGTGAGATTTCAGCCCTGCAGTTCGCGGGATTCCCCATCGCCCCGGCGGTCTGTGTCGACGATGACTGGATGGTCGTTGGTCTGACAACTCAGTCCGTTGAGTCTTTCTTGCTTCGGCTTGACGGCAAGCTGCCGAAGTGGAAACCCAGCCAGGAACATGCCGACGGACTCAAACTGGTCGATGGCGACTTCACGGCGATCTCCATCACGGACCCGCGAGAGACGATGCAGTTCCTGTTAAGCACCGCACCTATGGTCCTCACTTTCGTGGGGTTCGGCATGAATCAGCAGGCACAAATGGGCCGTCCAGGACCGACGATGCCATTCGATGCGGACGACATTCCGCCGACCGAACTGGTCACCGCCCCACTGTTCCCGAATGTGTCTGTGTGCACGGCTGATGATGCCGGCATCCGTTGGCGGTCGAGAACATCCATTCCATCCATTCCACTCCTGACGAGCTTCGGCGGAGGCAGCGGCATGGCCGCGACCGGTACGCTTGTGGCGCTGTTGTTGCCCGCCGTCCAACAGGCGCGTATGGCGGCCCGGCGGACGCAGTCAAGAAACAACCTCAAGCAGATCGGCCTGGCGATGCACAACTACCATGATGTGCATCAGATGTTCCCGCCCGGCACGCATCCCAATGACGACCTTGTTGTCGAAAAACGCTTCAGCTGGATGGCCGAGATCCTTCCCTTCCTGGATCAAGCTCCGCTCTTCGACAGGCTTGAGATGGACAGAGCGTGGGACGACGAAGCAAACGCCACCATGACTGGAGTGGTGATTCCCTCCTATCTGAATCCGAATCTTCCGGCCGATGAAATGCACGGCAATACACACTACGCCGGTCTTGCCGGCGTCGGAAAAGACGCACCGACGCTGCCCTTGGGTCACAAGCGGGCTGGTGTGTTCGGCTATGACCGCACGCTCCGGATCCGCGATATCACCGACGGCACGTCCAACACGGTCGCTGTCAGTGAAATCTCTGATGGCAAGGCCCGCTGGGCAGCCGGCGGAAAATCGACAATCCGATCCCTTACTCAGAAACCGTACATCAACGGCCCTGACGGTCTCGGTGGCGCCTTTCCCGGCGGTTGCAACATGCTGCTCTGTGACGGGTCCGTCCGTTTCATCTCCGAAAACATCGACCCCACTCTGTTGGAGAGTCTGACAACTGTCTCTGGCGGAGAGGTGATAGGAGACTTCTGAATGTCGTTGGGAGTCTCCGTTTCTGCACTCCCAGTGCATCACATCAGAAACCGCAGCGCACTCTTGGTGATCGTCATGAAAGCAGGGGCCTTCCTGAGATTCGGTCGAGCCAAGTTTCATCAACTCGTCGATTCAGGCACTGTCAACTCGAACAAGTAGTCGGCGCTCCCAGAATCTGGATGCCGTAAGGTAAAAAACTGAAACGACCTTCAAACGGTGCTGTCATCACTTCCTCTGTGGTTTCCAAGAGTCAGATTTCGTCCGAATCAGGAGATGACGTCCACAGCTTCGCTCGGCGAACACGGAGAGAAAGGCGTGCGTGCAGAACACTCCCAATGCGACCCCACTCACTCCGGCTCCAATTCCTCACCCAGCGTCGCGATAGTAGTACCGCAGCATGCCGCCCAGCGGTTGGGGGCGGAATGCTGCGGTACTATCATCGCGCTGCGTGAACCGTGGCGATGCGAGTGTTCGGTTGATCGTCCCTGCGCACCCAGAGAAGAATCCCTGCACGGCGACCCGTCGGCTCTTGACTGCAGCCTTTGTGAACGGAAACCGATCGCTGATCGGTCGACATCAGTCCGTCAAGACTGACTCAATGCGCGGTCTCAACTCAGTTTCAGCATCGTTTCAGTTTTTTGACCCTTCGACTACGGGAAAAGGGTCAAACCGTCCAAGTCTCTGTCGAGCTTCGCTCCGATTAACTCGCTGAGCCCGTGTAGAGTGGCCCAATGGGCTCCCCTTCGCTGGCGTGCATCGGGCGATTGACTCGGTCTTTGATGATGCTGCGCGGGTCGACGCCCAGCGAATGAAAGATCGTGGCACCGAGGTCTGAAGGGTAATACGGGTAGGTGGCAGGGTAGGCGGCGATGTTGTCAGAGCTGCCGATGACCTGTCCGCCTCGGACCCCAGCTCCGGCGAAGAGGGCAAAGAAGACGCCAGCCATCTGGTCGCGGCCGTCTGGCACGTAGCTCGGCGTGCCGACGTTGCCGCCGAGTTTGGGGGTGCGGCCAAACTCGCCGACCATCACGACGAGTGTTTCGTCCAACAGGCCGGAGGATCCCAAATCATCCAGCAATGCCGAGACCCCTTGATCGAGCGGCGGCAGCAGGCGGTCCTTGAGTTGGGTGAAGTTGCTGTTGTGCGTGTCCCAGTTATTCATCGATCCCATGTTGGCTTGGACGATCGGGACGCCGGCTTGCACAAGTCGCCTCGACAACAGCAACGATTGGCCAAACAGGTGTCGTCCGTATTGATCGCGGACGGCGGTCGGTTCCTGATCAACGTTGAACGCACGGCTGATCGCACTAGCAGTCAGGATCGACATGGCCTGATCTTGATAGCTGTTGAATTCGGCCGCTGAGCGAGCGAGGTCAAGACTCGCCGACTGAGCGTTGAATTGAGCCAGCAACTGACGCCGACCGCCGAGCGCATCGAGTGTCATGCCGACCGGAAGGCTGAGGCTCTCGACGCGGAACTTCGGGTCGTTGGGATCTTGTTTGACGTGCCACGGATCATGCCTGGCGCCGAGGAATCCGGCATCCTGCCCCGAGAATCCGTAGCCATTGTTTAAGTAGGTCGGCAGCATCACGCCATTGGGAATGCCGTCGCGCCGCGGCTGCAGATAGTCGAGGGTCGATGCGTAGCAGGGCCAGTCGGCTCGCGAGGCCATGTGGGTCGCACCGATCGGCATCTTATCGATCCCGGTCAGGACCATGTGCGTGGCGTGTTCGTGACTCGGCAAGCCATGCGTCATCGAGCGAATCACGGCGTACTTGTCGGAGCGAGTGGCCAGCTTCGGCAAGTGCTCACAAACGTCCATCCCCGGAGTTCG
>JAJDEJ010000161.1 GCA_029259815.1 Planctomycetaceae bacterium
GTGCAACTCATGCGGTCACGAAGTCGGGAACAACGATGCAATTCTTGATTCTGTTCAGTCTACTGGCGAAATCCCTCGGGAAACTCGGCATTGACTGTTCACCCCCATGTTGTGCTATGCGCGGGGTGTGAACGGTTACCCAAGCCAGTGGTGGGTCAGTTTGATAGAAGTGGGTGGCACGACCCAGACCAACGGGATGGGCGTGGAGAGCACAGGACTTAGAATCGAAGGCTCCAGAACAGTTCGCCACGCCCTTCCTGACGTCAGGGCGTGCCACCCACAAAAAATGATGACCAAACTGACCCACCACCGTCCAGCAAAGAAAAGTGTACACTTGGACACTTTTACTTAGAATGGTGTGACGGTTTGGTCTGCGAAGCAAGTGCAGGGAGCGGTTTCAAAACTGATATTCATCAGGGTGGCAGGGTCAGAAGCGAAGCGGATGGCCCTGCAATCACGGGACAGGGCTTTCTCGTTGGTCAGACCCTGCCACCCAAGTGACTCGTATTGAAAGCCACTCAGGGCTTACTTCTGTCTACGGAGGACATCATGCGACATGGTTCGATGATCGATCCGCCAAATCGATTCGAGGCCCATCGACGCGAAGCGGATCTCGACCACGTGCTGGATGACGAGGTGTACTTGAGTCAGCTGTATTGTCGACAGATCGAGTATTTGCCGGATCACACTCGCAGCATCATCGCGACAAATGACTCTCCCGATATCCCATTTCGTTATAGCGTCAACCTCTATCGAGGGTGTGCGCATGGCTGTTCCTACTGCTACGCGAGGAATACGCACGAGTTCTTAGGGATGAACGCTGGTCTCGACTTTGAGACACGGGTCATGGTTAAGCACGAGGCGCCGCAATTGCTCAGAGAGTTCCTCGCGCGGGATGCCTGGGCTCCGGAGCCGATCATGTTTTCGGGAGTGACTGACTGCTACCAACCTGCCGAACGACGGTTTCAACTCATGCGGCAGTGCCTGGAAGTCGCGGTCGAGTGTGGGCAGCCGCTCGGCATCATCACTAAGAACGCACTTGTTGTAAGAGATGTTGATTTACTGGCGCAACTTGCCAAACGCCGGTTGGTCAACGTGTTTCTCTCTGTCACGTCTCTGGAGGCCGATCTGGCTCGCGAGATGGAGCCTCGCACGAGCACGCCGTCTGCACGACTCCACGCCGTCCGCACACTGACAGACGCGGGCATTCCGGTAGGGGTGATGGTGGCACCCATCATTCCGGGATTAAATGACACGGAGGTTCCGCGTGTCCTCGAAGCAGCGAGTCATGCCGGAGCCAGTTCCGCCTCTTGGGTGATGTTGCGACTTCCCATGACTGTCGAGCCGGTCTTTCAGGAGTGGCTGCACCGCACACATCCGTCGAAAGCGGAGAAGGTGCTCGGGCTCATTCGACAGGTGCGTGAGGGACAGCTCTCCAATTCACAGTGGGGAGAGCGGATGTCGGGGACCGGGCCAATTGCAGATCAGATTCGCAACGTATTCCAGGTCTTCGCCCGGAAACATGGGTTGGACCGACGACTACCACCGCTCGACACGACGCAGTTTGTGCGTCCCCTTCCGAAGTCTGGACAGCTGCGACTTTTCTGAGACAGCCGTACGGTTTGAGAGTCGCTGAACAGATGGGGACATGAGGTTGATTGCAGTCAAGACTCGGATCTCGGTCAGTTGCGTCATTCCCGCGCAGACGGCAACTCATTGCATGTCGAGAATTCTTGGCTTGGAAGTTTCGTTTGTGCATCAGAAGTGTCTTGCGGATGAGGTGGTCAGTGTCGACAATCATTGTGGCGAGAGACGGTTCTCAACAACAAAATCCACTTCTGCACCCGCGAGAAATCAGTGATGCGACGTTTCATTGGATCCAAGGTGATGTCCGCAGTGCTGGCAGTGACAGTCTGCAGCTATTCGGCTATTGATTTGTCGGCTGAGGTGCCCCTTGGTCTCAAGCCGATCAAACACCCCAAGGATAATGCAACATCTCCCGAGAAAGTCGAGTTAGGGAAACAGCTCTACTTCGATCCTCGCTTGTCGATCGACAACACGATCTCCTGTGCCAGCTGTCACGATCCGGCAAAGGGTTGGAGCAACGGGGAGGCATTCGCGACGGGAGTTGATGGGCAGAAAGGAGGTCGCAGTGCTCCGACGGTCATCAACACAGCGTACAACATGTTCCAATTCTGGGATGGGCGTGCCGGCAGCTTGGAAGAACAGGCACTGGGGCCGATCGCTAATCCGATCGAGATGGCCCTTCCCATCGATGACGCTGTTGAAAAGCTGAGCGCCATTGAAGGTTATCGTGAAAAATTCCAGAAAGTGTTTGGGACTGACGTGACTGCTGAGGGCATTGGTAAAGCGATCGCTGCGTTCGAACGCACGGTCATCTCAGGGAATGCCCCTTACGATCAGTACAAGGAGGGGGACGAATCGGCTCTCTCAGATGCAGCCGAGCGTGGTCGTAAGCTGTTCTTTGGCAAGGCTCACTGTAGCGCGTGTCACGTCGGCTCCAACTTCACGGACAACGCATTCCACAACGTTGGTGTGAGCATTGACAAAGATGAGCCAGATATCGGACGGCATGCCATCTCAAATCTCGGTGGCGACCGTGGCTCCTTCAAGACACCGACCCTGCGTGAGATTGCCCGCACTGCTCCCTATATGCACGATGGCAGCCTTGCGACCTTGGAAGACGTTGTCGCCTACTACAACAAAGGGGGCACGTCCAATCCACAGCTCGACGAGGAGATCTATGAGTTGAATCTGACAGTTGCAGAGCAGCAGGATCTTGTGACCTTCTTGAAGGAAGGCCTGAGCAGCGAAACGTATCCGGACGTCACACCGCCCAAGTTACCGCAGTAGCATTTGGTTCTGTCATCGTTTTCTTCAGCATTCGATTGCCTGCACTCTTTTCACTGACAGAATGACACTGATGTCCGACCGCTTGGCCAATCGCCGTCAGAAACTGCTGCGTGTCGTCAAGCGGTTGGGCGTTGATGCCCTGCTCGTGTCGGGCGAGACGAATGTGTCCTGGCTGACGGGGTTCACGGGAGATAGCACGTGGCTCTTGCTCGGACCAAAGGTTTGCCTGTTGGTCAGCGATGGCCGGTATGAGACACAGATTGCCGAGGAGTGTCCAGATCTCGATGTCGTCATTCGCAAGCCGGAAGTCAAGCTGCACGAGGCGGCAGGGATGTCGGTCCAATCGGCAGGGATCGGATGTTTGGGGTTTGAGTCACACGTGCTGACGTGGGCGGCGGTCGATGACTTGCAGTCTGCCGTTCCCAAGGTCGATTTCCGTCCAGTGTCCGGGCAGGTCGAAGAGTTGCGGGCGATCAAGGATGTGGAGGAGATCGCAGAGATTCGAGCGGCGGTCGATGTGGCCATTCGGGGGTTTCAGGTCATTCGAGCGATGCTGACGCCTGAGATGACAGAACTCCATATTGCACACGAACTTGAGCAGACGATGCGTCGCTTTGGGGCCGAAGGGACGAGCTTTGAGACAATCGTTGCGGCGAATGACCGTGCGGCTCTGGCTCACTATCGCCCCAGTCGGATGCCAATTGGTGACTGCTCAATGTTGCTGATCGACTGGGGGGCCAACACGGCAGGGCGTTACAAATCGGACCTGACTCGGGTGCTCCTCTTTGGCAAACCGACGAAGAAGTTAGTCAAAGTTTACGAAACGGTTCGCGAAGCCCAGCAGCGGGCCATTCGTGCAATTCGACCGGGCGTCACGTGCGAGGAGGTCGACACACAGGCTCGCGGTTACATCCGTGAGCAAGGATACGGTCGACGATTTGGCCACGGGCTGGGGCATGGCATCGGGCTCGACATTCACGAAATGCCCCGTCTTGCGCCAAACTCACAAACGGTTCTCCGTCCGGGAATGGTGGTCACAGTGGAACCCGGGGTCTATCTTCCTGACTGGGGCGGGGTTAGAATCGAGGATGATGTCTTGGTGACTCGCGACGGGGCGGAGGTTTTGTCCCAAGCATTGCCCAGTGACATTGAGGCAATGCTGGTTGACTGACGGGCCGGAAGTCCGTTAGCCTCCACAACTTGAGGACTGGGCCAAGAAACTACTCCCGGGAGCCGTCGGGCCCCATCATCAACTGCCGCGATCTTCGACATCATCGATCAAGGCAGAATCCGTATCAACTGGATCGACAACAGATAGATCGACTGCCAGGCTTCTTCTGTCCCACAAGGGCGAACAGCCTATCGGCGAGTCGACTGAGGTGGGGAAGGTCATTGATCAATGTCAGATAAGGGGCAATCGAACGAGGACTCTTTTGACCTCGATCAGCTCAAACAGCTCATTCGCCTGATGGAGAAGCACGATCTCACGGAGGTCAAACTCAAGGGTGGTGACCAGAAATGGGTGCTCAGGCGTGGTCAGCACGGTGCTGCAGTCGGTCACATGCCTGTGGGGATGTCGCCCGCAGCGAGTGCTCCAATTCCGACGAGTCCGCCTGCCGTACAGGCAGCTGCTGGAGGCGTCGGGGCGAGTGAAGCGGTCGCGGATGACGGTCTCATCGAGATCACCAGCCCAACCGTCGGAACCTATTATGGGGCTCCACAACCGGGCGATCCACCGTTTGTCAAAGTCGGTGATCGTGTGTCGCCAGAGAAGGTCGTGTGTATCGTGGAGGCTATGAAGGTTTTCAATCAAATTCCGGCCGAGGTCAGCGGCACCGTTCGCCAAATACTGGTGGAGGAAGGTGATGCTGTCGAATTCGGTCAGGCATTGTTCCGCGTCAAGCCGGACTGAGGCACATCGAACCGAAATGGACGCATCGCGGAATCTCGAGATCGCTGCGACCTCACATTTCGGAATGACGAGTTGCAGCTGGAAAACAACTGCTGAGAAGGCGACATGTTTCAACGGATCTTGATAGCGAACCGTGGTGAGATTGCGCTGCGAATCATCCGCGCCTGCCGTGAGTTGGGAGTGGAGACGGTCGCCGTGTTTAGTGAGGCGGACCGGGGGGCACATTACCTCGACTTGGCCGACGAAACCTATTGTATTGGCCCTGCTCAAGCTGGCGAGAGTTACCTGAAGATCGATCGCGTCATCAGCGCCGCAGAAGTCGGCAACGTTCAGGCAATCCATCCTGGCTATGGATTCCTGGCCGAGAACGCACACTTTGCAGAGGTGTGCAGAGACTCCCAAATTGAGTTCATCGGACCACCACATGGGGCCATGTCCAAACTGGGCGACAAGGTCGAGGCTCGACGGATTGCAGCGGCTGCCGATGTTCCCTGTGTGCCAGGGAGCGAGGGGCTGATCACCAGTGAAGCTGAGGCGATCAAGGTCGCAAATGAGATCGGTTATCCGGTACTCATCAAGGCGACCGCTGGTGGAGGAGGCAAAGGCATCCGCCCCGCTCGTAATGACATCACCCTGCGGTCCGAGTTAAAGGCCGCGTCGGCTGAAGCGGAGAAAGCTTTCAAGAACGCTGGCGTGTACATCGAGAAGCTGGTCGAAAAGCCTCGACATGTTGAGGTGCAGGTTCTCGCTGATCAACATGGTCACGTCGTGCATCTCTGGGAACGGGACTGCACCATGCAGCGTCGGCATCAAAAGCTCATCGAGGAGAGTCCGGCGACAAAGCTGCCGCATTCGATCCGCGACGAAATGTGCGCTGCTGCCGTGCGACTGGCAACGGAGTCAGGATACACCAATGCAGGAACCGTGGAATTCATCGTCGATCCTGACAACAACTATTACTTCATCGAAGTCAATGCCCGCATTCAGGTTGAGCATCCGGTCACGGAAATGGTGACAGGCATTGACTTGATTCAACAGCAGATTCGTGTGGCTGCTGGTGAGGAATTGTCCTTCAAGCAGTCTGACATTCCCTGCCAGGGAGCGGCGATCGAGGTCAGAATTAACGCGGAAGATCCCGAGAATGACTTCCGTGGGAGTCCGGGAACAATTACAAGACTTCGGGTTCCCGGAGGACCCGGAGTTCGGTTTGACTCTCATGTTTACGAAGGGTATCGGATCAGCCCGTACTACGATTCGATGATCGGGAAGCTGATTGTTCATCGTCCAACTCGTCTTGAGGCCATCGCCTGTACGAGACGGGCACTCGCCGAGTTCGTGATTGAGGGAGTGAAATCGACGATCCCACTGGCAATGAAAATCCTGGACCACACCACGTTCATCGATGGGCTGGGTGATACAAAATTCGTCGAGCGAACGTGGGTGTGATTGACGCATCAGGACTGCTGACTCGCAAGACTTCAATTCACGTTCGTTGAGCAACAATTGAAAACAGGCATCATCAGCGATTGATCGGTCGACCAATACTGAGCGTGGTCGCCCTGCTGGTGGAACTGACATTCTTAAGACAGATGAGGAGAGAAACAGATGAAGGCTGCCGTACTCACCGGAGGAGGAGACTGTCCGGGCTTGAACGCTGTCATTCGAGCTGTCGTGCGAACAGTCCACAACGCCGGTGGCGAAACCGTTGGGATGCTCGAGGGTTGGCGTGGTGCCATCGAAGGCAACATCATCGAACTCAACCCTCAGGACACCGATGAGATTCTTCCCAAGGGAGGGACCATCCTCGGTTCGTCAAGAACCAACCCCTACAAATCGACAGACACGGTTGCACAGGTCATCGAAACGTTCCACAAACTGGAACTTGATGCCTTGATTGCGATCGGCGGCGACGACACACTCGGCGTGGCCAGCAAACTGTACCACGATCATCAGCTGCCGACGATCGGATGTCCCAAAACGATTGATAACGACCTGAGCAGCACCGACTTCACCTTTGGTTTCGATACATGTCTCAACACAGTGATGGACGCGGTCGACAAACTGCGCACCACCGCGGAGTCACACCGCCGCGTGATGGTTGTGGAGTGCATGGGCCGTCACGCAGGGTGGATCACGTGTTTCGCTGGCATCGCTGTCGCCGCTGACGCGATCCTCGTGCCTGAAGAAGAGTGTGACATGGACGAGTTGTGCACTCGGTTGGCACGTCGCAAGGCCGAGGGCAAAAACTATGGGATCGTCATGGTCAGCGAAGGAGCCAAAATCAAAGGCCAGACGGTCACTCAACATGGCAAGACTGACGAGTTCGGCCACGAACAACTCGGTGGAATCGGCAAGCAGGTTGCTGAGATGATTGGTTCCCAGACGGGCATCGAGACGCGGGAGGTCACGCTGGGCCATCTCCAGCGTGGCGGTTCGCCCAGTGCGTACGACCGCGTCTTGGGAACACGTCTGGGGATTCACGCCGCCCGTCACGCCATTGACGGGAATTTCGGAAAGATGGTTGCACTCCGAGGGCTGCAGATCGTTGCAGTTCCGCTGGCAGAGGCTGTCGGTCAGATGCGAACGTTGTACCCGGAGTTCATGGACGATGCTCGCGAGTTCCTGAAGTGACGTGTCGGACGGATATCGAAATCCGTCCGTGCCAGCATCTTCAATTATCGGGACGGGTCGAAATCTCGTCCGACGAGGCGTGACAATGGATTTCCGTACGGCGATCAGTCTCGTCGTTGGCTATCTGGTCACGCTGCTGCTGATCCGTTGGGTGATCCTCACGCGAAGGCGGCAGCCGGCTGCCACGATCGCTTGGATTCTGGCGATCGTCATGCTTCCCTATGTCGGAGGCCTGTTGTATCTCTTCTTTGGGATCAACCGGGTCGAACGACGCGCTCAGAAGATCGAGGCAGCATCTCGCGACATTCATGAGCATCTGCCGGAGCTTGACCGCTATCAGATCGACACCGAGAGAAAGCTCAATGATCAACAAATCCGGTTGGTGAAGCTTGCTTCGGTGGGATGCGAAACGATGCCAACGGATGGCAATCGTATCGAACTCCTGAATGATACAAACGTCACATTTCGTCGCATCGAGGAAGCGATCATGGCAGCGGAGGAGTCGCTGCATCTGGAATACTATATCTGGCGGGCTGATCGGTCCGGAACAAGACTGCGGGACCTTTTGGTTGAGAAGGCGCGAACTGGAGTCAAGGTTCGGTTTCTGTACGACGGGATCGGGTCACTTTTTTTGGGCCGTGCGTTCTTGCGGCCCATGCGGGATGCGGGCATCACAATTGCCCCATTTCACTCGGGAAGCTCTCTGCGGGCCAAGTTGTCGCTTAACCTGCGCAGCCATCGCAAGATCGTGATCGTCGATGGCAAAGTGGGATTCACCGGTGGAATGAACATCGGTGACGAGTACCTCGGTCGTAACAAGGCCTTCGGGTACTGGCGAGACACACATCTGCAATTACAGGGACCCACCGTCCTGCAACTCCAGCAGGTGTTCGCTGAGGACTGGTACTACGCCACCGGCGAAGAATTGATCTCACCGGAGAAGTACCCGCAGCCCGTCGTCGAAGGCGATGTGGTTGCCCAAGTGGTCAGCGGAGGACCAATTGGCAACGTTCGCACGTTTCACGCCTTGATGTTTGCAGCGATCAATGAGGCTCGTGATCGCATCACATTGGCAACGTCCTATTTCGTCCCGACGGATTCGCTGCTGATGGCTCTGGAGACGGCTGCTCGTCGTGGTGTAGACGTCAGGCTTTTGCTTGCCGGGAAGTCGGCACATTATGGGGCCGTTCTCGCGGGGAGGTCGTATTATGAGTCGCTGCTGAGTGCTGGGGTGATGATCCACGAATACAAACGAGGCATCCTGCACTCCAAAACCTTAACGATCGACGGCAACTGGTCGCTGGTCGGTTCACCCAACTTCGATGCTCGCAGCTTGCTCTTGAACTTTGAGGTCGGCGTCGCCCTGTACGATCAAGACATCGCCAGTCAGCTGGAGCAGCACTACGAGAAAGACCTGCAACATGCACGAATGATTCGTGAGGAATACTGGCGTCGAAGACCAGCACGGCATGTCTTTGTCGAAAACGTCTGCCGGCTCTTCGCCCCCATCCTTTGACCGCAAATGTCACAAGGGATGTCCCACCTCATTTGAGAGCAAAGTCGCCGCCATCTCACCCAAAAAGACGAGAATGACGCCCGCGAACAACACACCCGTCGCTGACTGCGTGTTGCGATACTTGAGGATTCTCCAAACAAGTAACGACATCACCAACGGACCTGCAATGCCGCTCAGCCATCGTAATGTCAGCCAGACGAAGTGAGTGGTGTCGGTCACGGACTCCGGGCATGTGAGCAGCCCCACTCCGGCAATGATCGCTCGCAGCGCCGATGCTGACAGAAAAAACTGGTTCAAGCGAATCAGCGGCGTGAGCGACATGGACGTCGCCGTGAGGTACCAGTGCCCAAGCAGCATCCCGGTCACCGCTGTCCCGATCAGCCACGCGGAAGAGAACTCGTTGACGACGACGAGTGTCCGTGTGAGACCAGCTGACGTTGTGATCAACGGCTGACTCCCCAGCACGGCCAGACATGAGAGAAGCAAAATGAGTAGGATCGAGCCAAGGCCGATCAGCCGTCGACCGAGTGTCCAAAACACAGAACCCACATACGCAGTGACAGCAATCGCGATCAAGGTGCCTCGTGTGGCACCTGCAGGTATTAATGTTGTGACATCGGGAGCATACCCTGCCGACAAAGTCATCGCAGCGAGCACACTGAGTCCAAGCACGACCAGATGCTGAATGCGAAAGAACCCCGCTGTTACTTGCTGGCGAGGCATCAAAATCCAGCAGAGGCTCATCCCACAAATCAGTCGGCAGCAGAACAGCGAAATCATGAGCGGTTGATGAGCGAGAAAACTTCCGCGCGGCTCGACTGGTTCGTCTTGAACAACCCGCGGACGGCGCTTGTGACGGTCAAACTCCCCGGCTTCTTCACTCCCCGGATCGTCATACAAGTGTGTTCTGCCTCGATCACGACGACAACCCCTTTGGCATCCAACTCCTCATTCATGAGATCCGCAATCTGATGCGTCATGCGCTCCTGAACCTGCGGACGGCGTGAAATTTCGTCCACGACACGAGCCAGCTTGCTCAGTCCGACAACTTTGCCACGCGGGAGATACCCGACGTGGGCAACCCCCATAAAGGGCAGCAGGTGATGCTCACACATGCTGTTGAAGCTGATGTCCCGTACGAGGACCAACTCGTCATAGGTCTCCTCGAACACACGATGCAAGTGACGCGACGGATCGCTATGCAGACCGGAGAACAACTCAGCATACATCCGTGCCACGCGTGCAGGCGTCTCCAGCAGACTGGACCGATCCGGGTCTTCACCGATCGCTTCAAGAATCTCACGCACCGCTCGTTCGATGCGGTCGGTATCGACAGGTCGTTTATCTTCAGTCACAGATCGTTTTTTCTGCTCTCAAGGCGACGCCGCCTACAAATTGGGACGAGCCTTTTCATCCCAGATGATGCTCTCAATGATGTCCCTGTGCAGCGAGCCAGCGTTCGGCGTCGAGGGCCGCCATGCAGCCACTGCCAGCAGCTGTAATCGCTTGACGGTAGTAATCGTCCGCGACATCACCTGCCGCGAAAACACCTTCGACCGTGGTATTGGTGCGGAAGGGAACCGTCCATGTCACATAGCCCTTTTCGTTCGTCTCCAATTGGCCGTCGAGAAAGTCCGTATTGGGAGTGTGACCAATCGCAGCGAAGTAGCCGGACGCTTCGAGTTCTTCGGTTTGGCTTTCATCCTTGCTGCTTCGGATTCGGACCGCTGTGACTCCCTTCTCGTCATCGCCGAGAATTTCATCAATGACCGTGTTCCACTTGACT
The DNA here is from genome assembly GCA_029259815.1 of Planctomycetaceae bacterium. GTDB lineage: Bacteria > Planctomycetota > Planctomycetia > Planctomycetales > Planctomycetaceae > JAHBXU01. Next base: position 10,720 of record JAJDEJ010000161.1, read on the forward strand.
TCGATCTTGGGATTCTCGAGTACACGGTCAGCCATGATCTTGCTGGCACGCAGTTCGTCACGACGATGGACGATGTACACTTTACTCGCGAACTTGGAGAGGTAATCGCTTTCCTCCGCAGCACTATCCCCACCACCAACGACGACAAGCGGCTGGTCGCGAAATCGAGGCAACGCCCCATCACAGACCGCACAGGCGGAGACGCCCATATTCTTGAAGCGGTTCTCAGATTCGAGTCCAAGATAGTTGGCCCTTGCCCCCGTCGCCACAATGACGGAGTGAGCTTCGATGACTTCGCCCCCCTGTGTGTTGAGCTTGAAGGGTCGGCTCGAAAAGTCGACGGACGCGATGTCTTCCGTACGAACACGCGTGCCGAAGTTGACCCCCTGCTGACGCATGAGTTCCATCAACTCCGGTCCGCTCACTCCTTCGCCCGAGTGGGGGGCCATATACTTCCGCTTCTTCTCATCGATTGAATTGTCGAGATAAGTGCTGAGGTCACCTGCCGGGAAGCCGGGATAGTTTTCGACCTCGGTCGTGATTGCGAGTTGACCAAGCGGCGGACGACCGATGTCGAAATTCTCCTGCGTCGCCGCTCCTTCAAACAACAGCGGTTCCAGATTTGCACGCGACGTGTAGATCGCAGCCGCCCAACCAGCCGGTCCTGATCCGATGATGACTACCTTCTCCGTCACGATATGACTCCGTCTTAATTTTCAGGACAATAGTGTGGGAATTCTGTCTCGCAATTCGCTCTCTCAACCGGTCGAGCCACGATAGTGAAGTCCCCGAACGGTGACAACTGACGTTTGCGATGAGTGTGCGACGGGTGCATCCGCTCAATCGTGGTGAGGTCTGTTTCGCCCGAGAATCCCTTTGCTCACGAGCCGCGCCCCTCAGGAAGCGGAAACGCAACGGTTTCAATTGCTCTGATCGCTCTGGTTCGTTTCTCCGGGTTCCGCTTCCTGACGGGCGCGGCTAGTTCTGGGCACCGTTTATCGATCACCATTCAACGGATGCATCCCCTGCCGCCCGAATCCCTCAGTAAACACGCGGGCCATCCGGGAACCAGTTGAGTGCCCGACGGTTCTCGTAGTACATGCTGCCCAGACGATGCATGATTGCCGTGTTGCCGGTGAAGACAAGGAACCACACCAGAAAAACTCCCACATACGGGATATAGTTCGTCAGGAATTGGAGAAAGACAGTCAGGCCCCCAATGCCGACGACCAGCACCAACGTCTCGAGATAGGACCACGGCATGCGGACCATCGCCGGAAGAACATACCACGGAAAGGCCGCACGGACCGACTGATGCAGCACACTCGCCATGATCGCCATTGGCAAGTAGAGGCAGGGTAATGCGACCAATGCCAGTAGGATCAGCGGGGCCAAAGGCGAAATGTCGATCAGCTCAGGCAGCAATTCGTGGCCCGAGGAAATGACCCGAATCATTGCCATCGGCAGGTAGAGGACGCCGATACCGATCATAATTGTTGCGATGAACGGATGCTCAGAAATCTTGGGCAGTAGAAGGATGAAGCCTCCAGCGATCAACGGCGAGAAGGACACGAGCGTCGCCCCCACGGCGATCACCAGATCATAGAAGATGTTTTCTGCATCCCAGTCGGCCGACATCGGCAGATCATCCTCGTTGTACGCTGCCATGCGAAGCACTTCGAACAGAAAGTGCCAGAAGTATCCCTGAATCAGCATTAGCAAGAAGAGTACTCCAACCACCAATCTTGGTGAGAAAAAGAACGTCACCAACGGTACGGTCTGCAACGGGACCATGATGCAAGTGTAGAAGAATGTCATCACACAAATCGTGATCATCGCCTCAGTCCGGAAGGGGAACATCAGGCTCGTCATGATGCCTGGGTCGGACGAGGAAGCGGCGGGCTTCTTCCGTTTCTTTCTGCGTGGTTTCTCGATCGAGGCCGTCGGACTTTCTTCAGTGGGACGAAAGACATTTGGCCCAGGCGCAGATCCCTGCTTGGGTGGTAACCGTGGAGTCTCCGAAGAATCAAGATCCTGACGTCGCTTTTTTTTCTTCGATTTGCGTCGACGAGGCGGAGGAGTCAGATCGTCGAACGAGGAGTCTGTCGTGTTGGGTTGGGTCTCTACTTTTCGATGTCGTTGTGTCGGCGCTGGCACACTGACTGCGTCGCGACAGACCGGGCAACGGACCTTGCGTCCCGCTGCCTCCGCCGGAGCGTCGAGCATTTGACCGCACTGACAACGGACCTGAATGGACATAGAGACGACCCGACATGGAGAGGCAGAAATGCACGACGACCGGTGAGTCCCTCAACGCATCCGTCGAGAGAAAGTTCATCGAATTGTGCCTGAAAAGGGCATCTCGACGCAATGTGAGAGCCGCCCGGAGATGAAACTGAGAATCAGAGACAGAACGGAGAGTCCTTTATGCGACCCCCAAACTTTCCTGACGCAAAGACGCGGAGACGCCAAGACGCGCAAAGAGAAGTCAGGTCGTCACTCTCATCCTTGGAGCGTCTCTGTGCCTTCGCGGCTTTGCGTCAAAGAAATAGATGACAGACAACCCAACAATGAATATCCCTCACCACAGCGTCACACGGACGCGGCGGCGAGCGGCTCAGGGGCGGCTATTCGATCGTCCGCATTGGCAGGCTCCTCATCCGTCCTGGGATTGATCGATGCCTCTGGATCTTCGGCAAGGCGTTGAAGTAATGTGTCGGCATTCTTCAGGCAGGTGCCGCGGACCAATATCAAGGACAGTCCATACAGCGGCAGCATCCCCAGCTGCAGGAAGAACGCAAGCTCGTGACTGTCGTTGAGCAATCGCCCCCGGGACTCGATCCCTTGGATGATGTTGACCGGACTCAGACTGCCGACGATCTGCGGAACCCAAAACTCGATCAGGGTCGACGAGCGTCCGAGCAGCGACTCAAGGACCAATGGCACCGCACACACAAGGACGACGGCGATCATCGAGGTGAGCACGGCTTTCATCGGCGAACTGAGCCGCAGGCCGATCCACAATGCAACCCAAGCGGTCAGCCACAGGAAGATGAAGGCACTGGCGACCGAGCCGAGGACGTATCCGATATCGAATCCGCGGAACCATGTCTGAAACCCGTAAATCGATGCGAAGGGGACCGACAGTACGAAGATCAGCCGTCTCACGCCAGCCATCTTCTGTTTGAGAATGTCAGCTCCCGTGAGGGGTGTCGTGAGGAGCGGGTCCAGCGTCTGGTGCGAGCGTTCGGACGCAATCACACCGGAAGCATGCACACAGAGCATGGCTGCACTGATGACCCACAGGATGAACAACAGGGTAGAGACCGAGCTTGTGTTATGGACCATACTCATGTTGGTCGCCGCTGCGACAAACAAGATCGGCACTTCCAGCACGGTCAGCACGCGGAACAGGTATCGGACTGTCCCCAGAGATTTCTTCGACGTCTCACGCCACGCGATCGGCCGTTCATCCGGGAGTTCGTTCCCATCGTTCACAAGAACGATGCCACCTGTCACCTGATTGATCTCCTCATAGAACTTGTCCAGCCGTCGGAACATCTGTAACAACACATTGCGAGGCGGAAGGAAGGCCCGGCGCTCAAGACATCCCCAGGCCATAGAGAGCAATGAGGCGATCACCACTCCAATGACCACAGCGTATTGTAAGGCGGCTATGGGGGTGAGATTCGAAATACCTGCCAGTCTGCCAACGTGGCTCATTGGCCACAGACGAAACATCGCCATGATGGCGAGGATGACATACGTCGCGATGAAGGCTTCTCCCGTTGTCCGGAACCAAGCAGAGGCACAGATAGAAACAGCAGCAACTTGTGCGGCGAACAGCATCAACAGACCGATCGCCCCCAGCAACTCACTCGTCGCCACACCACCGTAACTGTACGCAACCGCCAGGAGTGGAAACCCGAGCAACAGAAACGACAGCATCGGCAACAAACGGCTGAGATATTTCTGTACCACGATCGACCACGCGGGGATCGTGGTGATGAGCAAGAGTGAGAGTGTGTCCCGCTCCTTCTCGACCGTGAGGGCACCGCTTGCTGTGGCTGGGAGGAAGATCAACACCAGCCAGAATTGCAGATGGACAAGGTTATGAAAGATTTCCTGCCCCGCACCGATCTGCACTTGGCCACTCGCGTCACTGGCAATTGCCAACACGCCCAGTGCGAACAGCACGGCTGCATACAGGAAGCGAACGACATAAGTCCGCCGCCGGTTCGCCTGTTCCGTCAATTCCTTCGTCAGCAGCGGAAAGCCAAGGTGCCGCCACCAGGGAATGCGTTCGATGTTAGTTTTGGATGAAGTCAAAGGTTGATGGTCAATAGTTGATGGTTGATGGTGTTTGGCGATTCCCTACTCCTTGACCCACGGGGCGTAGCCCGTGGGCTTTGCGACTCCCGATTCTCCATTCTCCATTCTCCATTCTCCATTCTCCATTCCGCCTTCCGGCGGTCACGCGGTCTTCCCTTCCGTCAGCTTCATAAACGCTGTCTCCATATCCATCGCCTCCGGTTGAAACATGCGGATACGGGCTCCGTGGGAGTGGATCTTGTCGAGGAGGTCTTCTGCCGTCAGTTCGCCAGCTCGCATCTGGATCGAGACACGGTCGACCTGTGTCTCGACGCTGGCGACACCCGGGGTTGCTCTCAATTTCGACAGGATGTCGTCCGACAGGTTGAGAATCTGTGTATGCACAACCTGTAACAATCCGAGGCTGTCGTAGATCTCCTCCAGTGAACCGGCGGTCACCATTTGGCCGGCTTCAATGATGCCGATCCGAGTGCACAGTTGAGCCAACTCGTGCAGGATGTGAGAAGAAATGAGGATCGTCTTGCCCATACCTTGCAGTGCTTTGAGCAGTTCCCGGACCTCGATGCGCGCTCGTGGATCAAGACCGGACGCCGGCTCATCAAGCAACAGCAAGTCCGGATCGTGGAGAAGCACGCGAGCGAGGGCCAGTCGCTGTTTCATTCCCCGGCTCAGGCTGTCGACCGGTTCCTTCGCCTTCTCGGTGAGGTCGGTCAAAGCCAGCACGTCGCCGATCGTGTTCTCACGTTGACTGCGCGGAATCTGAAACGCGGCCGCATAGAAGTGCAGATACTCAGACGCTGAGAGATCCTCATACACACCAAAGAAGTCCGGCATGTACCCGATGCGACGGCGAATGGCCATTGGATGCTTCGGGACATCGATCCCATCAATCCGGACACGTCCAGAGTCCGGATTGAGCAGCGTCGCCAGCACCTTGATCGTTGTCGATTTGCCCGCTCCGTTCGGCCCGATGAACCCGAACACTTCTCCCTTGGGGATCTCGAACGAGATGCCCCGCACGGCGAGGACCTTGCCATAGCTGACCGTCAGACCTTCAATCTGCACGAACGACATCAGTCCTCCCTCGTCAACAGTTTGCGGTAGACGACATAGTGCCCCTCGTCGGCTTCGGTCATTGCGATAAACACCGATTGATTCTCGGTCCAATCCTGCATCGCCAAATCGTCCCAATGGCCCGCACCCGATGGCGATAACTGTGATAGCAAAGTGAAGAGGTGGGAGTCACCGATGTACGTAACGTATTTGGCAAAATTGAAGACTTGCTGCCTCACGGGCAGGTGCGACTGCCCGGAGCCCTTGATTTCGGATCTCAACAGGTCGACATCGACAGTCGAATCGAGGTCACGCAACGACTGGCGCAGTGCCGCCATTTCGTCGGGCTGCGTCGTCCGCTCCCAAGTCACCTGCGTCCAGTCGAAGTTGGACAGTGGTGTCTCCGCAGCATGTGATGTACTTCCCAGAGCGGTGGTGCGTGACAGCCGAGGCGACCACTGACGGACGTCTCGTTGGACGACGTGTCGGCCCGGCAGTGACCCTGCGTAGCTCCATGCAGGATCATACTCCGGCAGAATGCGTGAGCGTTCCGGAAATGCATTCGATTGCGACGTGTCCGGGTCGACAGGCACCATCCATGCCGATGACTGTTCGTCGGTCACTTGACGGCTGAACGCCGGGTACAACAGATCGATCCGTGTTGACCGCAGAGGCGTCCCCTCAGTAGAGAGATCGACAATCGTGATCGAACGCTCGAGATTGGCCGACCCGCGGTGGGCCTCCGCCAACTTGATCATCATCGCCGTGAACAACAGCGACATCGCCGGGAACAGCACCCATGTCCATCGTCGCCGCTTGAGCCAACCCAGCAGGTAGTAGTCACCCGGTGCAATGATGAGCAGGAACAATCCCAGAATGCCGCAGACCGTCACCAGCGGAATTCCTTCGATCGACTGAGGCAACAGGAGCCTCGTTATCCACGGAGCGGCAAACTCACGATTCGGTTGAAAGGTCAAAGGGCGGATGTACCCGTAGTGGTCGGGAGGAGGTTTGACCTCCCAGGGTTTCCCCTGCTCCCACTCGTCAATCCGCTGTTGCCGCACTTTCCAGAGAAACAATATGGCCCTCAGCCATTCGTCGCTGTTGTAATCAACGGCGCCTCGCGAAACGACCAATCGTCCAAGTTCGCAGCGATGCCGGTCGACTCCCTGCGGTTCGCCTTCGACCGGCAACAGAAGTCTTTCATCAGTTCGCAGATAGGCCACGTCGACATTTGAGTCTCCGGTCAATGAATTCAGAAAGTCGACGAGGGTCTGTTCCAGCGGGCTATCGACGAGTACTCCCAGACTGCCGCCCGCCCTCACCCAGGTCGTCAGGGCCTCAAGGTGGTCCGGTTCCAATGCGCCAACGTTCTCAGCCGGAATGATGAGAATGTCAAACCCCATCAACTCCAGCGGATTCGTGGGAAGATCTGCAGGCGAAACCTCGACCACCATCGTGCTCAACTCACGATTGGTCATCGGCTCATCAATGAACCGTTCCAACCTGAGCGACTGTATCAGCCCTGTGAAAGCGATGTTCTGCACTCCACGTGTTGCCGTTTCCATCTGCAACGGCGGCTCGCGTCCGATGCCGACGATGAACGTCCGTCGCCAGTCGAGCGGCACAAACACGTCATGCACATCGAGGTCGTAAATCTGATCTTCCGTGATGAACTCGCCTTGCACGGAAAAGACCGCGTCCTGAAACGGCATGATTGCGGGCGGCAGCATCACGTTCCGCGTCACACTCCCACTCGACAATGCTGACTCGGGTGCTGTGTATGAGCCCAGCTGAGTCCGATTGACAAACCACTTCAGCACGAGGTGTCCCTCGATCAGTTGCGGGTCCGACCAACTCAGCGTGACCTTCAGCGGCAATGGAGCCTGTCCTCGTATCGCTCCAAACCGAGGCTGCACCGACAGCCGCAGTCGTTGATCGATCACGCCATCCGCCGCCGCCGTCTGAGTGAGGACGCAACAGGTCAGGATCAAAAGAGGAAGTTTCACATTCACGGTGAAGGCACGTGTCCGGCAGAGATCATGCGGGCGGAGATGTGTCAGTCAATCATTCTCGAAGCCTTACGAGGGTGCAAGTCGGTCCGGGATCGTGGTCAATTAGGCCAGTTTTTTTGACGCAAAGGCGCAGAAACGTCAAGACGCACAAAGAAAGGAAAGGCTGGCAATCAAATCCTTTGCGCGTCTTTGCGCCTTCGCGACTTTGCGTCAGAAAAACGAAGTCCCGGAGCGGCTTCCGTCACCCTCACTCATTTCCTACGCAACACCCGACCGACCCGTGGGATGCAATCTCCGCGAACAGACGAGACAATTGAGCAAAGTGCCAGAATGGTTGGAATCGACACAGTTGGTCCGCCCGGCGAATCCGGAATCCTGTCCCCCACACGACGGATTTCCGTGATCCTTCTGGCCGACCGCCCGTTATCCTGACCAGCAGACCATCATTCGTGTTGCATATTGGCAACGTGATCTCAGAGGCAAGCTATGGTTGAGTTCCTCACTGACAGTTTTCAGGGGCCGGCACTCGTCGCATCGACTCTGGTGTGCTGCGTGATGGCCTATTGGGCCATGGTCACACTCGGAGCGGTCGACATCGATGCGATTGACATTGATTTTGACTTGGATACGGACATCGACGGACCGGACGTCGACGTTGACACGGGGCATCATCACTCACCACTCAGCGTGGGGATGATGGGGTTGAGGTTCTTCAACTTGGGCGAAGTGCCACTGATGGTGTGGATGACGTTTTTTGCCATCAGCACCTGGGCACTGACCATGTTGTTCGATCGAGGAATGAGCGACGCAGACACCTTTGAAGGAATCAAAGCCCTCGCCCGCAACGGCGGGATCGCCCTGTTCCTCGCCAAATTTATGACACAACCACTCAAGGGGTACTTCGTGACCCCGGAGATCAGCAAATCGTCAGACCTGCTGGGAAACACCTGCATCGTCACCACGTCAGAAGTCACCAACAAACATGGACAGGCGAGCTACGCCACCGAGGCCTCGCCGCTCGTCATCAACGTGCGCACCGAGGACGACCAACACGTCGCCCTCAAGGGTGAAACAGTCCGTATCGTGGACTTCGAACCCGAACGAAACACTTTCATCATCCAACGCGTCCCCCAGGAGACCTAACCGTGTCTCAATTCATTGACTTCACGACCTTGCCATTGCTCGCTCAACTTGGAAACGTCTTCAGTGTCGGGGCGGCTGTCCTGATTCTTGGAGCTGTCGCCTTCGTGGCAGCCGGTATCATGTTCTCTCGCTTCTACCGCAAGGTCGGACCGGAAGAGGCGATCGTGCGGTCGGGTAAGGGCGGTCTGCACGCCGTCAGTGGCGATGGCATCTGGATCATCCCGATCCTGCACCGCGCCGAGATGATGGACCTCTCGGTCAAACGCATCGAGATCAAACGCGAAGGCTCGTCCGGCCTGATCTGCAAAGACAACGTCCGAGCTGACATTGAGGTCGCGTTCTTCGTACGGGTCAACAACAAGACCGAGGACATCCTCCAAGTCGCTCAGTCACTCGGCTGTGCACGTGCCTCTGAGAAGGCGGCTCTCGTCGAACTGTTCGACGCCAAGTTCTCCGAAGCCCTCAAGACGGTCGGCAAGCAATTCAACTTTGTCGAGCTTTACGAAGAGCGGGACAAGTTCAAGGACGAAATCCTCAAAGTCATCGGCCGCGATCTCGACGGTTACACGCTCAACGACTGTGCGATCGACTACCTTGAGCAGACGCCGATCGAGTTGCTCAACAGCATGAACATTCTTGATGCCGAAGGCATGAAGAAGATTACCGATCTCACCGCACAGGAACACATCCAGTCCAACGAGATCACTCGCGAAAAAGAAAAGACGATCAAAAAGCAGGACGTCGAGGCTCAGGAAGCGATCCTCGAACTGGAGAAACAACGCGTCGAAGCGGTCGAAAAGCAGAAGCGTGAGATCGCCGAAATCGCCGCCCGCCAACAGGCCGAAGCTGCGAAGGTCGGCGAGGAAGAACGCCTCAAGTCTGAGACGGCTCGCATTAGGACTGAAGAGGAACTGTCCGTCGCCGAGGAGAATAAGCTGCGGCAGATCATTGTCGCCCAACGAAACAAAGAGAGAACCGATGCGGTCGAACGTGAACGGGTCGAGAAGGACCGCATGCTGGAGGTCACCGAACGTGAACGGATCGTCGGTCTCGCGGACATCGAAAAAGAGAAGGTGATTGAAGTCGAGAAGCGGAACATCCAGGACGTCATCCGCGAACGGGTCGCCGTCGAACGGTCGGTCGTTGAGGAACAGCAACGCATTCTCGATACCGAAGAGTTCGCCACCGCAGATCGATCCAAGCAGGTCGCCGTGACGAAAGCCGAAGAACAGGCCGAGTCGGCTCTTGTTGCTGAGATCAAAGCGGCCGAGGCTCAGAAGCAGGCGGCCGAGCATACGGCCAAACAGGTGGTCATCGAAGCCGAGGCACACGAGTCCGCGGCTGAGAAGGAAATGCACGCCAAGAAGATGCTGGCCGAAGCGGCACAAGCCGAACACGCTGCACGCGGCCTCGCAGATGCTCAGGTGATGATCGCACGGTCCGAGGCGGTCGAAAAAGAAGGCACTGCCGAGGCCAACGTCACTCAGAAGAAGCTCGTCGCCGAAGCCGAGGGCCTCAAGGCCCGAGCCGACGCGATCGAGAAGGAAGGCTTGGCCGAAGCGGCAGTCGTCGAGCAGAAGTTCTACGCCGAAGCCCGAGGCATCGAGCAGAAGGCCGAAGCCATGAAGATCTTCGACGGCGTGGGCCGCGAGCACGAAGAGTTCAAACTCAAGCTCAACAAGGACCGCGACATCGAAATCGCTGCCATCGACGCCCAGACGAAGATTGCAGCCGAGCAGTCGGAGATCGTCGGAGCGGCCCTCAAGACGGCCCGCATCGACATCGTCGGCGGCGAGACCGAGTTCTTCGACAAGATCGTCGACTCGATCAAAGCCGGCAAGTCCGTCGACCGCTGGGTCAACAACTCCCACGTCCTCACAGACGTCAAGGAGACGTTCTTCGCCGGTAACGGCAACGGCGACTTCCGCGCCAACCTCAAGCACTTCACCGACCACTTCGGCCTGAGCTTCGAGGACGTCAAGGACATGTCTGTCGCCGCGTTGCTAGGCAAGATGCTGGTCGACTCGGACGACGACATGATCACAAGTGGGTTGAAGAAGCTCCAGAGGACCGTGTCATCCATGGGCCTCTCCGAGAAGAAGGTCGCCGCGTTGGGACTGGCCGCAGCGGTTGAAGACAAGGCGTAAGGTTTGTTTCACCGCGGAGACGCAGAGTCGCGGAGGACGCGCGGAGAAAGGAATCAGCATGGAAAGTGGACCTGTCATCGCAGCGATCATTGGGGCGACTATCTCAGTCCTGGGGAGTGTTGTGGTTGTCACAATCTCTCACCATCTCACGAAGAAGAACGAACTCGCCTCCGAATGGAGAAGACAGAAATTTGAGCACTACCGGAAACTACTTTCGTCATTTTCAGATCGCTTAGCACGGATTCCAAACGAAAAGAGTGACGAAGGGAATCAGGAGATGGCAGAAATCCAAGCTCGGTTGGCGGAGTCCTTGAACACTTTGTTGCTAATTGCACCACGTTCCGTGATTCAGCACGCTGGTGAATTGAATGCAATAATCAATGGCCCTTCTAAGGAGGAATACGTTGGAGCCTTCAAAGTCCCGTTGACGAAGCTTGTCAGTGAAATACGCAGAGACCTGTCAATGGAAGAAGACGAATTCCCCTCCGACTATCGATGCCCGTTCTATGGTCGTACTTTTTCCAATACTATCGAACCCGAACACTCCGCGTAACCTCCGCGTCTCAGCGCCTCCGCGGTGAAAACAACCGTCCAAATGCCCGAATCCCCTCCACAATCCGAAGCCGCCCCGCAGCTCGAGAGCGGGACGTATGAGATCCTTCGCAATCGACTGCGAGGACACGGGGACGAGTTGCGGAAACGGCTGGGCACGCTCAACGCGGCGCGTAAGGACGTGTTCGGGTCAATCGACCTCAAGCTGCTCTCGACCGAACGCATCACGACCGAGCACAACTGTGTCCCGCGTGACATGGTCTCGATCGGGAACCGCTTCCTGTTCGGTTACAACGTGCAGTTCGGTCTCAAGGTCGAACGCAATATCGCAGACGTCTTCGCCGTCTACGAATTCGCACGAAACGAGGAATCTCCCCAAGCCCACGGGCTACGCCCCGTGGGACTCGACCTCCTCAACAACGCCCAATTCGAGAAGGACTTCCAGGACGTCTACAAATACTACAAGGCGGCCACGTTCTCTAAATTCTTCGTCCGCGGCGTCTACCTCTACATGGTCTTCCAGGTCGGCAAGTCGGCCACCGACATCAAGTCCTTCAAATGGCTCATCGAAGGCGACTCGCTCCGTTACCTCGACAACCGCAGCGACCATGAAGTCAAGTTCCCACCCCAGCATGAGTTCGACTGGACCCGCACCACGCGTGACATGCATCGGCACGGCACGCATCCGCACATCTCGATCGACGACCGCGTGTTCGTGGAAGCGGTTGGCGGTGACCTCACAATCAAGATCGAAGACAACACGGATTCCGGTCGCGGTCTCTACGCCGAGGAAGTCGACGACCCGGACCAGACGCTCGATGACGCTGAGATCTACTACGCCATCGTCGGCAATCTGATCCTGCTCAAGATCAAGCCATATCAAGAAACCAAGTGGCGGTACATCGTTTACAACGAGAAGATCCAGCAGGCCATGCGGGTCGACTCGATCGAGCATGCGTGCGTGCTGCTGCCGGACGATCACGGGCTCATCTTCTCCAACGGCTACTATCTGCAAAGCGGTGAGGCCAAGACGTTCGACTCGGACGTGCAGGGCCTCAAGTTCGAACGCCGCGTCGCCTCGCCCAACGGTGAGGACACGATGTACGTGTTCTACCAACCGGAGAGCGGGCAGTACGTCCTGCTGGGATACAACCTCATCGCCCAGACGGTCGACACGCCCGTCGTCTGTCACGGCTTCACGATGTTCCACGCGGGCGAGATGCTACTGTTCAAGTCGCAGCACGACCCGCAGAAGCATCACCAGATCCAGGTCTGGCAAACGCCCTACGTCGGCGAAGACTTCGTCCCACACACCAACACCGACTCGTACCTCTACAAAATCGGCAATCGCGACATCGTCCGCGGCATGGCCGAGTGCCACTTCATCTTGGGCCTGATCGAGAAGGAAGACACCTACGCCGGTCTGTACCTCGACCTCGTCAAGGAAGCAACCGACGTCCTCGATAGCTACTTCTGGATCAACCACAACGACGCAGCCAACCTTGGCGAGCCCCTCGAACAGATCAAAGCGGCAGCGACGTCCGCCGTCGAGGAGTTCGAAAAGGTCGTCCGTGTCCGCAAAAACACGAGCGAGCAAACACAACGAGTCACCGACGAGACCCACGAACTGCTCAACTCGGTGGGCCGCTCCCGCTTCGCAACGATCGACGAATTCGTGCAGTCACTCGCCTCACTGCGTCGTGTCCGGGGCGAAATTATTGGTCTGCGCGAGTTGCGTTACGTCGACACGGAGTTGATCGACGAGTTGGAACAGGAGGTCACGCAGGCAACGGAGGAGCTGTCACAACGTTGTGTCGAGTTCCTGCTGCGAGACGATGCATTACTCCCCTACGAAGAACACGTGCAAGCGGAGCAAGCCGGCATCGAGCATCTGACGAAGGTGACCGATGCGAAAGAGGTCGATGAAAAGATCGCCGCCTCGGCGACCGAATTGGAGATGCTGATCGAAATCGTCTCGAACCTCAAGATTGAGGACGCGACGCAGCGAACGGCCATCATCGACAATATCTCGGCCATCTTCTCGCAGGTGAACGCAGCGCGAGCCGGGCTGAAGCGGAAGATTCAGGAACTCGCATCCGTCGAAGGGGCCGCCGAGTTCTCGTCACAGCTCAAACTGCTCAATCAGTCCGTCGTGAACTACATCGACGTCTGCGACACACCGGACAAGTGTGAGGAGTACCTCACCAAGTTGATGGTGCTCGTCGAGGAACTCGAAGGCAAGTTCGCCGAGTTCGATGAATTCATCATCCAACTGGCCGACAAACGGGACGAGATCGCCAGCGCCTTCGAGTCCAAGCGGATGCAATTGGTCGAGAAACGGAACAAACGGGCCAATGCCCTCGCACAAGCCGCCGACCGTATCCTCAAGGGGGTCAAGAACCGAGTCGAATCGCTGGAGTCGATCAACGACATCCACGGCTACTTCGCCTCGGACCTGATGATCGAGAAGGTCCGCGACATCATCGGTCAGCTCGGCGAACTCGGCGACTCGGTCAAAGTCGACGACGTCCAGTCCCGCCTGAAGACGATCCGCGAAGATGCGGTACGGCAACTCAAGGACAAGCAGGAACTCTACGAGGACGGCGACGGCGTCATCCGCTTCGGGACGCACCGCTTCTCGGTCAACACGCAAGTCCTCGATCTCACAACCGTCCGCCGTGACGAGCACCTCAACCTGCACCTCACCGGCACCGACTTCTACGAACCGATCGAATCGGACGTTCTCGACTCGACTCGCGACGTGTGGGACATGGAGGTCGTCAGCGAGAACCGCGACGTGTATCGGGCCGAGTATCTCGCCTATCAGATGCTCCAGTCCGTGCGAAATGACAGGTCCGATTCATCGTTTCTCATTGAGACCAACGATCTCCTGTCCGAAGTCCAACGCTTCATGGGGCCACGGTACGCAGAAGGATATACAAAAGGCGTCCATGACCACGACGCGGCAATAATCCTGCGGGTGCTGCTGGACATTGACGCAAATTGTGGACTGCTGCGGTACTCGTCACGAGCACGGGCGATGGCGAACCTGTTCTGGCATCATTTCGGACGTTCCACGGAAAAGAAGCTGATGGCGTCTAAGCTCGCAGGCTTCGGTGAGATCGCCCAACTGTTCCCCGGCACTGCCCAACAACTGGAGTACACCCGCGAGCTTCGTGAGATGTTGGACGAGTTCACTGAAACGTCTGGATTGTTTGAAGAAGCAGACGAATCACTGCGGGACGAGGCGGCGACCTACTTGTTTCATGAGTTGAGCACAGCGAGCACCCCGGCTGCTCAAAGCAGCCGGGGTGCTTTTGAGCACGCCTTCGTTATTGCTCAATCTGCAGTCGAGTTGCACGATAGGTTTCAGCAACACCTCAAGTCACTCAAGGCAGAAGAACGATTCGCAGCGTCGATGAAGGCAGTCAGCAAGATGCAGTCCGCTGCCTTCGAGTTGGCTCGCGACTGGGTGAATGCGTACGTCATGTCGGCGAGCGGGAGACGTCAATCTCCCGATGCATCCGACCAGGAGTTGAATACGGGGAAAGATTCAGAGCCTGAGAGCGACGGCAACCATCCAGAGACTCACGTCTCCGGCTCGCCTCATCACGATCTCATCGACGAGGTCGCTGTCCTGTTGATGAACGGTAACATCAACCAGTCAACGGTCGTCGACACCGAGATGGCCCGCCAGATCAACGATCTCGTGGGGACGCATGCCGTTATCGAAGGCAGCTCATATGAGTTGAATTTTAATCGCTTCATCGACCGGCTTGAACGATTCGGGCGGACGACGGTGCCGGCGTATCACGCTTATCACGACCTGAAGAACCGAGTCGTCAACGAGGCGCGCGATGAGATGAAACTCACGGAGTTCCAGCCGCGCGTGCTGACGTCGTTTGTGCGAAACCAGCTGATCGATCAAGTCTATCTGCCACTCATCGGTGACAACCTTGCCAAGCAGATCGGCACTGCCGGCGCGGACAAGCGAACTGATCGTCAAGGACTGTTGTTGCTCATCTCGCCGCCGGGATACGGCAAAACGACGCTGATGGAGTACATCGCCAATCGGCTGGGCATCATCTTCATGAAGGTCAACGGTCCGGCTATCGGGCACGAAGTCACCTCGCTCGATCCGGCAGCTGCTCCCAATGCGGGTGCCCGCGAGGAGATCGAAAAGCTCAATCTCGCTTTCGAGATGGGCGACAACGTGATGATCTATCTCGACGACATTCAGCACTGCAACACCGAGTTGTTGCAGAAGTTCATCAGCCTGTGCGACGCGCAGCGGAAGATCGAAGGCGTCTACAAGGGGAAGGCGAAGACGTACGACTTCCGGGGTCGCAAGGTCGCCGTCGTGATGGCAGGCAACCCCTACACCGAGAGCGGCGAGAAGTTTCAGATCCCCGACATGCTCGCCAACCGGGCCGACATCTATAACCTCGGCGAGATCATCGGCGACTCGGATGATGCCTTTGAGATGAGTTATCTGGAGAACGCGCTGACGTCGAACCCGGTTCTCGCCAAGCTCGCGGCACGGTCGCAGCAGGACGTGTATGCCGTTATCAAGATGGCCATCAAAGCCCACGGGTCACACCCCGGGGGAATGAAGGGGGGGGGGGCGTCGGGCGCTTCCCACGGGGCGTCGCCCGTGGGCTTGGAAGGGGTTGACCTGGAGGGGAGTTATGCTCTTGAGGAACTCAACGAGTTTGTCGCCGTGATGCAGAAGCTGATGCGTGTGCGGGATGTCGTGCTCAAGGTCAACCGGGCGTACATCGAATCCGCCGCCCAGCACGACGATTATCGCACCGAGCCGCCCTTCCTGTTGCAGGGATCGTACCGCAACATGAACCGTATTGCTGAGAAGGTACTGCCGGTGATGAACGAGGAAGAGTTGCAGACACTCATCGTCAGCAGTTACCAGAACGATGCTCAGACGCTCACGTCTGGCACCGAAGCGAACATGCTGAAGTTCAAGGAACTGATCGGCATCGCCTCGGACGAAGAACAACAGCGATGGAATGACATCAAGCGGACCTACAAGCAGAACGTCAAGCTGCGCGGGATCGGCAGCGACGACAAGGTGGGACAGGTCATCGCCACGCTCACGACCTTTGCGGATGGACTGGACTCCATCAAGAAGACGCTCGCCCACGGTGTCATCGAACTCACGACCAACAACGGCGCAGCGGCGAGAGAGTCACGCATGCTCGAAGAGGCCGAGCGGTTGAACACGCATTTAGCCGAGTTGTCACACCGGCTCACCGATGGAGTCGAGAAGATTGGTCGACTTTCGGAGCGACCCATCAACATGCCGCCTCTGGAGGTGCCGCCGATCGAGATGAAGTGGCCGGAGGGACTTCCAATGATTTCCGGTCCTGCTCAGCCTCAAGCGTCGCCGATGATCCCCACTGACGATCCGGCCGTCTTTGCACAGCGAACTCCTCTTGAACCGATGGGCAGCGACCCGGAAACCAGGAAGATTACCGTCGTCAATCGCATCCCCCGCACCGTGCTCAACGTGCTGGAACACCAGTTTGAGTTGATGGAAGGTTGGCTGCGTCCACTCCTGGACCGTTCCGACGAACAACGAGCCGAACTTCACAACTTGGGCGGCCAAATCGAACAGTGCCTCACGGACTACCGCAAACTCCTGCGTCGACTGGAGGATGCGGAGGAGAAGGAAGACGTCGAGTCGGCAGCAGAGTGAGCGACTCATGGCACGCTTGCCATGGCTCTGACCGTGTTAAAGAACGCGAATTGCGTGAAGTATTCAGCAACAGGTACGTAACCGTTCACAGCCCGGTCAGTAGTGATGGGGGTGGTTGATGGGCGAGGTGGTGTTGGAGCGAGTCGGTCACGAAGGCGAACACGTCGCGGTGCTGTTGGCGGCAGGTTTCAATCACGCTCAGCAGCGTCTCCACGAA
>JAJDEJ010000162.1 GCA_029259815.1 Planctomycetaceae bacterium
CCGGGGCGCGTCGTCAAGTGTTTCAGCTTCATCATCGGCCAAAACGAACGGTGCGACGAATAACAATGTGAGTGCCAGGGAGCCTCGCATAGTCTTTGACATCTCTTCCTCCTACACGGCCGATCGACCGGTTTCCGGATCGCGGTCGTGTTGTTGCATGATTTCCTGCCACACGTCCATCGAAAGGGTCTCTGCCTCGTCGGCCAGCATGACGGGGATCTCGTCGCGAATGGCATACCGCAAGCGGGTCTCAGGATCGGTGCTGACAAGTCCCTGACCATCATACACCAGCGGAGCATGGGACTGCGGGCAGACCAGCAATTCGACCGCGTGTTGGGGATCAAAACTCATTTGAGTGGTTCGTCCTGTGATTAACCTTCAGACTGGTCAACGAAACTGAGGCGCAACGTCTGATGACCCCATTCGGTTTCGATGATGCCCGGGAACTCGGTGTCTGCTGCGTCGATGAGAGACTGAATTTGTGAGTGGGCGGACTCGTCGGATGGTAACCGAATGATCAATGCCCACGCCCAATTCAGATCCTCATCAACAAACGCCAGCGGCTCGACATTCGTCTCGTCAGAGAGACGCTTCAATAAGGGGATCACATACTGCTGGTCGACGTTCTCATGGTGGCCATACCGAGTATCGTAATGAGTCCCTCCTGCTTCGAGGAACTCAATGGCATCCTTGTGAGGAAAATCCTCCATCCACACACGCTCGACAAGATTGTCTAATTCTGATTCGGGATCGTCACCGCAGCCAACAATGGAGGTCAGCGCGAGGACAACTGTCAGACAGCGGCCGAGTGACGCAAGGTCATGGTGCGACAGGAGTCGATTGGTCAAAACCCGCGAGCCTCGCGAATGTCTGACATCGTGCGGAGATCGTAGTCGATACCGACATAGTCGAGCACGCTACAAAGCGCACGGACGGCGACGCCCATGCCGTCTGGACCGCTGAAGCCGCCAAACTGTCCGCCCCCCTTGAGGTGAGGTTCGAGTTCGAGGAACACGCCCGGAGCGCCGAGTGCCTGCATGCGTTGGATCATTGCCGGCAGATGCTCACGCAAGTCGCGCAGGATTGCTTCGTGAGCAGAGTCGCCCATGTTGGCGGGGACGAAGTTCTTGAGACGCTCCTCGTCGACAACACCCGTCCACTCCAAACTGCGGTCGACCGCGTAGTCCTTGATGTGAGCCCAGCCGATGTGAGCCCGCATGGCGACGTACTCGTCGAAGACCTTGACCCAATCGAGGTTCTGTGACGAAAGATTGCCGCCATCGAAGATGCACACGAGGTTCGGTCGGTCGAGCGTCTCGGCCAGTGCCGCGAGCATGCGACCGTTCTGTCCGACGAGGTTGGCTTCGACTTCGAGACCGTACGTGATGTCGTGTTCTGCAAAGCGGTCAGCGACTTGACCGATGAGGGCCGCAGCTTGTTCGACGTAAGGTTCGGGTGGCTCGCCCTTGGGGTGATAGAACGAGAATCCGCGAATGAGTTTGGCATCGAGTGCCAACGCTGCGTTGACCGTGCGGGCGACCTCGGTGTCGAGGTACTCGTCAAAGTCGACGTACTTGTTGTGTGACCCGTCGTCCTGGTCGAGAAGTTTGACTTTGCCGATACGGGAGCCAATGCTGGCGACCGACATGCCGTACTCGGCATGGATGTCCTTCAGCGTCGCGAGCTTTTCGTTGCTGAGGTCAACGACATGTTCAACGATGCCTTCGCCGGTGACGTCGACGAATCTGGGGCTGTAGTATTTGAGTCCAAGCGCGGCAAGCGATGCCATCTGCTCAACAGCAGTCTTGCGATTTGCGGCTTCGTCGGCAAAGGCAGACAGAATGATCTTCGGATTCTCGGACATAGTCTCCTCAAAAGAATTGATGACTCGGCTGATCAGGCTTTGCTGCCGCCGGTGTTGGACTGATCACTACTCACGACTGTGATCACGTCGCCGGCGTCCACGAGGGCGCGGCGGTTGTCTTCATAGCTGACGAGCAGCTTTTGGGCGAGGATTTCCTGGGCCAGCACGCGGCCTTTCCCCTCTTTGGTAATGATCCACTTGCCGACCTTCGGCAGTTCGCGCTGGTACTCTTTGTAGGTGTCGTACTCGTACCGCAGACAGCACTTGAGGCGTCCGCAGCGACCGGAGATTTTCGTGGGGTCGAGTGTTGCTTTCTGGACTTTCGCCATCTTCATCGAGACGGGAGGCATCTCCGTGAGGTGCGTGTTGCAACAGGTCGGCTTGCCACAGTCTCCGTAGTCAGCGAGAAGTTTGGCCTCATCTCGAATGCCGATCTGCCGCATCTCAATGCGTGTTTTGAACTCCTTGGCGAGTGACTTCACGAGTTCGCGGAAGTCGACGCGGTTCTCAGAGAGAAAATAGAAGACCAGTCGTTCGCCGCCGAAGATTCGTTCGGCGTCGATCAACTGCATGGGCATCGTGCGTTCGGCAATGATGGACTTGCAGCGTTCAAACTCTTCTCGTTCCTGCTTCCAGAGAGTGGTCTGCAACTCCTCATCCTCCGGTGTCATCTGGCGAAGTAGCTTGCCGGACGGGTCGCTGATGCCAAGGTACTCGCGTGTGCGTTCCGTGGCTTCACAGAGGACTTCGCCGCATTCCATGCCCCGCGGAGTCCGAACGATGACCTGATCCTGTCGCGCAAAGTCCTCCTGCGGCGACCGAGCTGTAAACTCGGAGACATTCCGCATGATGCCGTAGCGAACGATGTAGCGTTTAGCCATGAAAGCTCGATCAGCAAAGGAATTCGGAGAATCTCCAAGTATAGTCGAGGGACCCGTGTGAACGCCAAGGTGTCTGAATCACAGTCGTGGGTCAGTTTGACCGAACAGGGTGGCACGCCCTGACCAACGGGAAGGGCGTGGCGGATACGCGGTGAGGGATTGCAGCCTCCAGAGCAACTCACCACGCCCTTCCTGACGTCAGGGCGTGCCACCCGAAACGGCTTCAGATCAAACTGACCCAGTACTTGGATTATGGTCTTGGGGCAGACTGCAAACAGCAGCCGGAGTGCTTCGTCTTCACGGCTCGCCCGGCGTATGATGATCTGCACACAGACTCGGTGAGGCCACCACAAAATGCAGTCCCTCGGCGCGACACTCCACAAGGCGTGTGTCCAGTTTGGACAGGATGCGGCAGACTTTGTCTACCTGCGAAACTGCGTCCACTGTCATGGCCCCATCCCCTCTGTGAGTGATCGCTTCGCTCCGCAAGAGGGTGATGCGGTCGCGAGGCGCTTCTGTCCTGACTGCTATGAACTGTTATCTTGTGCAGTCGAACGATCTTGTCTCCGATGTGGCGCCCCCGTGGGGCCATACATCGACACGTCTGACGGGTGCCGACACTGCCGAAAGGACACTTTTCACTTTGATCGAGTGTTGAGTCTGGGAGTCTATGACGGCCATTTGCGCCAATGTTGCACACGAGCGAAACAATCGTTCGAAGAGCCATTGACGGCAGGATTGAGCGAATTGCTGTTTGATGCCCATGCGGTCGAATGGCCGGAAATGCACGTGGATTTGGTGGTCCCCGTCCCTCATCATTGGACCGAACGTCTTGTGCGCAGACATCTTCCACCCCGGACGATGAGTCGCGTGCTGTCACGCCGCTTGATGGTCCCCGAGGCCGTCCATATACTTGCGAAGTCGCGGCGAACCCCAGCTCAATCCTCATTGACACCGTCTCGTCGACGGAAGAACCTACGAAAGGCCTTTCGCATCGCAGGCGGCGCGCGATTGGACGGCCTGAAGGTCTTGCTGACAGACGATATTCTGACCACGGGGACGACAGCCGATCGCGTGGCTCATGTCCTCATGCAAGCGGGAGCGAGGCAGGTCATTGTCGCCGTCCTTGCTCGCGGGATCGGACAGTCAGCCGGGGTATGAGATAAGCCGGCAGTCCATTTTGTTGGCTTCCCGTCATGTCGCAGCGGTCGATCCTTTCTCAAGAGACACTCCATGGATGTCGAGTCTGAAGTCCCGAAGAAACCTCGCCGGATGACACCGACGCGGTTCTTCCTGCGCGGGCTGGCGATCAGCCTGCCTCCAATCCTCACACTGGTGATTCTCATCTGGTTTGGCCGCGGGATCCACACCTACATCATCTATCCGGCGAGCACGACAGTTCGTTTCGTCATTGCGCAAGTCATTGATGACTCTGTGCCGACGAACGGCAGTTCGCCACAGTTGGTGCGGTTACCCAACGGTCCTCCGTTGGAATTTGTCGACAGGAACTACCTTGTCACGCCCGAGATGAAGCAATCGTTTGATGCGTGGGTCGACGAAAGCCTGGAGCACTCCACCTTCGAGGAGACCGCCCGATTGACGGGGCCGCAGTTGCTCGATGTCATGCAGATCGAAGAGCAGTCTCGGACTCAATGGCTCAAACGTCAGGCACTGGACGCTGGCCAACATGATGTCTACGTCGCTTTGGGTGAACGGGCTGTTCCATACAATGACTACGCGTCGGTCGCGCAAAACAAATCTGCCTCGGAGTTACCCACTTGGTCGACGGGGCTGTACATGGACTACGCAGCCGATCAGTATTTCGGTAGCCAGTTTCTACTGAGCGCTGCGGCAGTCGTACTCATCATCGTGCTGCTGTATTTCCTGGGTCGCTTCGTGAACGTTCGCATCGGTGGTTGGATGGTCGGCACTGTGGAGAACAAACTTCTCGCTCGACTGCCCGTCATCCGCAATGTGTACGGGTCGGTCAAACAGGTCACCGATTTTCTGTTCAGTGAAAGTCAGGTTGAATATCGACGTGTGGTGGCCATCGAGTATCCAAGACGGGGCATCTGGTCACTCGGTCTCGTGACGGGCGACAGTATGTTGGAGATCACGGCTGCTGTCGGTGAACCGTGTGTGAGTGTGCTCATCCCGAGTTCGCCTATGCCGGTGACGGGTTACACCATGTGTCTCCCTCGTAGCGCCGTCTTGGATGTCGATGTCACGGTCGATCAGGCATTGCAGTTCTGCATCTCGTGCGGTGTCCTTGTTCCACCGCAGCAAAAGGTGACCGCTGAGATCCTGCAACGCGAGCTGACGAGGCGGCTCACCGAACGCATGCTTGAGCCCGGGGCAGATCGCCGGCCTCCCCCGCCGCGAGATTCCCACACATCCGCACCGATCATCGTTCCAACTGAGCCCCCTGTGCCGAACCAACCGCCAGCGGAGTCCGATGAATCGTGACCAGTTCGGACGCTCCCCCACTGAGGATCGCCACGCGGGCCAGTCGTCTCGCGATGTGGCAGGCGCATCATGTGTCATCGCTCCTCCGCATTGCTGCCCCCGATTGTGATGTCGAACTGGTCGAAGTCTCGACAGTCGGTGATCGGGATCGAACGGAGCCACTCTCACAGATGGGCGGACTGGGTGTTTTTACCCGCGAAGTGCAAGCCGCGGTCCTTGATCGACGGGCCGATCTGGCTGTGCACAGTCTGAAAGACTTACCGACTGAATCGGTCGACGGGCTGTCACTCGCCAGCGTGCCTGAGCGTGGACCGCGGTTCGATGTCATCGTGCTGCCGACGTCACACGAGGGGGCGATTGCCTCACTCGACGACCTTCCACAAGGGGCACGCGTGGGCACGGGAAGTCTCCGACGACAGGCCCAACTGCTGCATGCACGGCCTGATCTACAAATGGCAGAGATCCGAGGCAACGTCGAGACACGGCTGCGAAAGCTGGATGAGGGCGAGTACGATGCAATTGTCCTTGCGGAAGCAGGCTTGGAACGACTCGGACTGGCCGACCGTGTCAGTCTAATCCTTCACCCGCCGCTGATGTTCCCCGCTGTCGGACAGGCCGCTCTGGGGATCGAATGCCGACTGGATGATGCTGAGACAGTAGGTGTCCTGGAGCGACTAACTCACGCACAGACTCTCGCTGAAGTGACCGCCGAACGTGCCTGCCTCCGCGAACTGCGAGCCGGTTGTCATGCCCCAGTCGGCGTGCTGACAGAGATCAGCGAAGCCAGCCAACTGCGACTTCAAGCCGTCGTCCTCAGCAGCGACGGACGGCAGCGAGTCAACGTAACCGTTGAAGGAGAGAAGACCTCCTCTGTCCACCTCGGTCGTCAGGCAGCAATCGAACTTTGTCGTTGTGGTGCGGACAAGCTGCTCGCCATTGAGTCATGATCGGTCAAGTTCGTTATGAAAACCCGACGAGCCATGTGGATTGCGATTCTTGGTCTCCCGGCGGTCGTGCTTGTTGTGATCGGGGGACTGGTGCTGTCATCGTGGCGGCGGCCCGAGTTGGGGGTGGTCGATGGTCAACTGCGCCCCTGTCCCGACTCACCGAACTGCGTGTGCAGCTTTGCCACGGATGAACAACACAGTATTGCTCCTTTGCCTGCAGAGGGAGGTACCATGGACCGCTTGAAGCAAGTGTTGAACGAGATACCCGGAGTGCAGTTGGTCACGGACGACGGCGATTATCTTCGAGCCGAATGCACAACTCCCCTGCTCAATTTCGTAGACGACATCGAATTTCTGCATGACCAGAAGGCCGGCGTGATCCACGTGCGCTCAGCCTCGCGTGTCGGACGTTCAGATCTCGATGCCAATCGGAAACGAGTTGAAGAAATTCGAAAGCGATTAGCAGAACAATCCTCAGCGTAAGTCGGGTCGGTCATAGACACTGTCAGCATTCCCCCATCGAGAGGACGAGTCATGTCAAAGGCAGCGAGAATCGGAATCGTCACCGTGTCGGATCGCGCCAGTCGCGGGGAGTACGAGGATCGTGGCGGACCTGCCATTCGTGAGTATCTCGACGAAGTGCTGGCGACGCCCTACGTACCTGTCGCCAAAATCGTGCCCGATGTGCGACCCCAAGTCGAAGCGGCACTGCGAACCCTGTCCGACAAAGAGGGCTGCTGCCTCATCATCACGACAGGCAGCACAGGCCCTGCGAAACGGGACATCGTCCCCGAGGCGACGGAGGCATCGTGCGACAAGCTGATGCCCGGTTTTGGGGAATTGATGCGGAAGGTCTCTCTTGAGAAAGTGCCGACGGCGATCCTCTCGCGACAGATCGCCGGCATCCGGGGCGGGACATTGATCGTCAACCTGCCCGGCCAACCCAAAGCCATTTGCGAGTGTCTCGATGCCGTGTTCCCGGCAATTCCCTATTGCATTGATCTTCTCGATGGACCGCTGCTCGAAACGAACGAAGAGCGTCTCGTCGCATTTCGACCGCAGAAGAAGTGACCACGATTGCAAATGCGTGTCGTCGATTGTTAATGAGTGCACACCCACAGGACCGACGATTGTGTCGCCTGCGACGGAGTCCATCCCGGCGATGACACCCGAGCCGGCGGGAAGGTCGTCAAAGTGTGCCGAACGCTCAGTGTTCCTTGTCCACGTGCGTTATCCGTCGCTGTCCCTGCCGTCGCTCCCGTCTCACCACGCTTCCTTCGCTGTATTTTGTGTATTTGGCAGGCACTCGCGTCAGCGACGAGGGCGTTGAAAAGTTGCAGCAGGAGTTGCCGAGCTGCAGCATTCGCCATCGCTAACCCGAATATTGCATCCGCTCATTGAGCGTGAGGGAGTTTGGTTGGTGCGTGGGGGAATGGCGGACGGGGTTCTGGGGGGACAGGACGGGGGCGGGGTCAGCTGGTGTCGAGTCGCAGCGAATGTGCGGCGGAGCGGAACAACGATTGATACGGACAGGTCGATGAGAGGTGGAACATCACCCGGCGGGCGGTGAGGCGGACGCGGGCGGCAATCTTGATCAGCGTC
>JAJDEJ010000163.1 GCA_029259815.1 Planctomycetaceae bacterium
GTGCAACTCATGCGGTCACGAAGTCGGGAACAACGATGCAATTCTTGATTCTGTTCAGTCTACTGGCGAAATCCCTCGGGAAACTCGGCATTGACTGTTCACCCCCATGTTGTGCTATGCGCGGGGTGTGAACGGTTACCATGATTGTTTGAAAGAACGTACATCGGGCCACCTGTTTCGAGCCGTCCAAGTGCACCAAAAGTCCCTGCATAATTCTTACCAGTGGGTGCGCACGAACTACCACAGGCAATTCGGTCGTCCTTAATGTAGAGATTTCCATTGTTCGTCGCTGCGGAAGCTGCGTGAGGCTTCACATAAAGCTTGCCTATGTTGTGTGCATGTACTGGAACATCTTCAACCTCATCGGGCATTCCCTTGAGGAATGCCTTACTACCCCTGCTCACGTATACATGAACTGCAGCCTGTCCCTCATCGAGATTTTCCTCGAAAGCCACGCCCTGTACGGCGAGACCAGAAAACGCAGGCGCCTCGCTCTCATACACTCTTTGTCGCCCCGCTCCCGCCGGAGACGACTGTAGGCTCATTGGTCCTCCGGAATCGACGAAGTTTCCGTTCTCAAGAAAAAATCGGGTCAATTCCTCAGCGATTGTTTTTGGTCCCACTGCATGGTCCCTTAAGATTTTACAACAATTCTCTTTGAAAGCACGGTCCTAGCATGCCAGACCAATCTGACGAACACAAGCGGCCCGCAGGCATGACTACACGATGGGTGGCGGGGGCGTTGAGCAGATTTCAGTTCATTGACAGGTTTCCCAGCCGGGGGTACCAGACAACGACACAGCCCCCGAATCGATGTCAGTCTCGATGTCTGGACCTTTGGCCCCTGCCACCTGACGCAATACGCTCGAGTTGATGGTGCCATTGCTCGAATTCGCAGACCGTTGTAACGTCCCGGCAGAGTTTTCGCTGAACAGGGAAGATTGACGCGCCGTTTGCGTTGTCATTGGGTAGAGGCCGTCCTTCAGGCTGGCGGTCCGCACATCTCGCACAACTCCTCCCATCGGGGAACATGATATGTCTGCCGACACTCCAGAACGTGCCCATTGGAAGTCTCGTTTCGGTTTCATCCTCGCCGCTGCCGGTTCGGCAATCGGGTTGGGGAATATCTGGAAGTTTCCGTACATCACCGGCGAGAACGGCGGAGGCTGGTTCGTGCTGATCTACCTCGCCTGCATTCTCTTGGTCGGGCTGCCAATCATGGTCGCCGAAATCATGATCGGGCGCGCTGCTCAGAAACAACCAGTCGGTGCGTTCGAGACGCTCCAAGAAGGGAAAACCGCATGGGGTGCGATTGGCTGGATGGGGGTCGCTGCGGGGTTCATCATTTTGTCCTACTACGCTGTGGTGGCCGGGTGGGCGATGGACTACACGCTCAAGTCGATGGCGAACTACACGGGCCCGGTCCATGCAGAAGCGCAGCTCGAAGCCGCCAAATACATCGCTTCAACCGACGTCGATGAGATGCGTACCGTCTTGACAACACATCTTGGCGAGCGGGAGGCGAAAGACGATGTTGTTGCGATTCGCCAGACCGTCAAGCCGTCTGTCTGGAAAGATTACGACCGTTTCAAGGCAGCGATGGCAGAAGCCCCCGACAAGGACGTCGCTCGTGAACGCCTGCTGCTCGATCCAACCGTGAAGGAACATGTCGAGACGGCCGAAGCACTCGACGAGGAGATTGAAGCCGCCAAGGCTTCCGCGATGGAGGAGGCTCAGTCCTACTACGCAGGCCATGACGACGACAGTATCATTCGGGAAGCAGAGACTTCGAAACGCCGTGAGATCACATTCAACAAGGTTCAGGAAACCTTTCTCACAACAGCCACCGACGGCTGGACGGCGTCGCTCTGGACGGCCCTCTTCATGTGCCTGACGATCATCATCGTCGCGGGAGGCGTGTCAGCGGGGATCGAACGAACGTGTCAGATTCTCATGCCCCTCCTGTTCGCGCTCATCTGTGTGATGGTCGTCTATGGCATGTTTCAACCGGGCTTCGGGCAAACGATCGACTTCGTCTTCAAGCCCGATCTGACAAAGTTGAAACCCAGTGGCGTCCTCGAGGCCCTCGGTCATGCGTTCTTCACATTGTCGCTCGGGATGGGAGCCATGATCACCTATGGTTCCTATCAACAGTCGAAGACCGGACTGTTCAAACAATCTCTGTTGATCGCCGGTCTGGACACGGCCATTGCTTTGTTGGCGTGCCTGATGATTTACCCGATCGTGTTCTCGTACGGTCAGGAACCAGACGCGGGACCAGGACTCGTGTTTATGAGCATGCCGCTCGCATTCGCTGAGATCGGCACGGGAGGCATGCTGCTGGCGATCATCTTCTTCGGACTGCTGGTCTTCGCAGCACTCACCTCGGCCATCTCACTGCTCGAAGTCGTCGCCTCGTACTTCATTGACCAGAAGGGCTGGACCCGGCCACGAGCCGCCTGGACATTGGGAGGCGTGATTCTGCTGTTCGGTCTGCCGTCCGCATTCTCGCTGGACGGTGACTTCATGATGACCGGTTGGGAGCCAAGTTTCGGAAAGAACTTTTTCGACACCATGGATTACCTCGCCAGCAATTGGATGCTGCCCATGGGCGGACTTTTCATCGCCCTGTACGCTGGCTGGGTCATGCCACGGAAGATGCAAATCGCCGAGGTCGAGGACAGTTCCTCCTTGCTGTTCCAAGGCTGGTTACTGCTCGTCCGTTTCGTCGCTCCCGCTCTGGTGATTCTGGTGCTGATGCAGAAAGTCGGGATCCTCGACGCAGACGAGCTACTGCACGGCCTGCTCTGAGTGAGCGGTCGTCGAGAGTCACTTCCAAATGGAATGTGACGATCACTCAGCGGGTCCACTGGTGACCGTCCCGTTCACCGTAGTCGTTGGCTGGGGTCATGCGGAATTCGTGAGCGTCCCAACGACGGCAGAGCCGTCGGCTTGGGATGGAGTCCGCTCACGCGATGGGCATCATGGAGCCATCACGGTCGACTTGACCTTTTGCGACATCGTCAGGTCGAGTTCCCCCGGGAGGTCCATCCCGCTCACAGAGAGTGTGATGCTGCCGGTCACGCGGAACTTCTGCTCGGTCTCGACGTACATCTTCTGCTCCGGGTCGTACCACAACGTACCCTCGGAAGAAGCGATTTCGAGATCGCTTTCGGTGACCTTGGCCGGGAGTGCGGGATTGTCCTCGACCTGCAATTCCGTACTGAGGACTTTGACGGTCACCTTCTCCAACGAACGGTCGTCCTTTTCCTCGGGCCCGACGTACGTGTACTCCCGTTCGAGTTCGAACGTCTGACCACTGCCCACATCGAGATCCTCAGTCCGTGTCCATGTGTCCCCCGGCTCCACGGGATCGGTCGCGTAGCGGATGAGTTCGTTGTTGCCGCGCTCCTTGAGCCGTTCGGGATCAGCATCATGCTTGAAGATGTCACTGATACCGGTGATGGGTCCGCCGACATATTCAGCTTTCAGAACTTGGTGATCCGACCCCATCTCGAGTTGCCACTTGGCGGGTGCCATCACGCGCAACATGTCGGCGATCATCGCCGCCTGCGGATTGGCCGGCTGGTCGTCCGGGTTGTTGGAGTTGAATGAAACCTTGATGCCGCCCGGCAGCGACAGGTCGGCCTGCAGGACCTCGTATTCACCAACTGCCGTGTATCCGCCCGTTGCCGTCGATTGACCGATCGTCGACACGGTCGTCGCGAAGTTGTTAGCCTCCGTCTCCAGCGGCATGCCGGCGATGGTCAGTGTTTGATTGGTCTCAATCTCCGCTTCCGTCCGGATCACAGCACCTTCCTTCACAGGCGGATTGTAACGCAGGGACACCTGTGCCTCGGCAGACGCGGGAACGGACGAAATCACGAGACAACTGAGCAGCAGACGTAACATCGAAGTTCCTCCATCGGAATGTTTCGGATGACTGGCCTGCCGGTTGTTCGTCGAGAGACGACTTTTCTTGGCGACCACGTCCATTTGAGGGATCTACGTCAACAGTTTGACGACTGTTTGGACTTTTCGACACCGAGGTGGAACATAGAATCTCTGCTACTCACCCAACAGTGGATCGCTGTTCTCGGGAACCGTCACTCATTGAAACTCGATCATGACTCACCAAGACAAAGCAGCCGTCGTCCTCGTCAGTGGCGGTCTCGACTCGGCGACCGTCCTCGCCATCGCCAAGAGCGAGGGGTACAACTGCTATGCCCTCTCCTTCGACTATGGTCAACGGCACCGCTTCGAACTGGAAGCCGCAAGTCGTGTGTGTGACGCGATCGGCGTCGTCCAGCATGTGACCACTCCACTTGACCTGCGCGCGTTCGGCGGCTCTGCCCTCACCGCAGACATCGACGTCCCCAAGGATCGCCCGGACGACGAGATGGAGACCGGCATTCCCATCACGTATGTCCCCGCCCGCACCACGATCTTTCTCTCGGTCGCCCTCGGCTGGGCCGAAGTGCTGGGTGCGTTCGATCTCTTCATCGGTGTCAACGCGGTCGACTACAGCGGCTACCCCGACTGCCGCCCCGAGTTCATTGCCCAGTTCGAAACCCTCGCCAACCTCGCCACTCAAGCTGGGGTCGAAGGCACCGGCCGCTTCCGCATTCACACACCCCTCATCGATCTCACCAAAGCCGACATCATCCGCAGAGGCCTTTCGCTGGGCGTTGACTATGGATTCACACTCAGTTGCTACGATCCGAATGAACACGGACAACCGTGTAGACGATGTGACTCGTGCCAACTCAGATCAAAAGGCTTCGCGGAGGCAGGCATGCCAGACCCTCACACAGATCACGCTCCCCCCTGACGGGACGAGCGGTTGGGCGCGTCCGCAGTCCATCATCACCAGGCGAAAGCCTGACCGACCCAATTTGATGCATGTCCTGTAAAACATCCGATTCCACGGGAATCCGACGTTTTGTTTTCCGAAACGGCAATGCGGCACGCCGCAGGAAACACTTATCTCGCGAAATGGTGTTACGGTGAGTGAACCGTTAATCCAACGTTTTCTAACTCGGCCCGTCTTGGTAGCTTCGATGCGTCGGTCGATGAATTCGACGCAGTTTCGCAACTTGCCCAATCTGCATCGGCCTATTTGACCGGTGCAGATTCGGAAAATCCATATCTGCAGGAATTGTGTCACGGCAGGCAGATAACTTCTGACCAAAAAAGCCATATTTCGTCCACCATAAGCTCCAAAGTTACAATGGCCAGTGTTGTCTGTTATCTTATGTGATACGTGCACTCCAAATGAGTAACTACCCAAGGCCTCACGCTCATGCGAACAACTGCAAACTTTTTGACTATCAGCCTTTTCTCGTTGGTAGTGTCTACTCAAGCTATCTTTGCGGAGACAAAACCGGCCTCTTCAAGCCCTTCGCCAAATCTCTCGCCCTCGCATTGGAAGGCAGAGGTTCGCGACAACATATGGCAGGCTCAACAAACTTGGGGTAAAGCGAAACCTCTTGTATCGGGAAATGAGGTGATCATCGCGTCGACTACCGGTGCCTTCGCTGTGAATGCTGGTTTTGAAGCTCTACAACAAGGCGGGACCGCAATGGATGCGGCTTTGACAACTTCGATGTCGCAAATCGTTTTGTCTGCAGGTTGCTGGAATTCTTTCGCTGGTGTGATGACGCTCGTGTACTACGACGCGGAAAGCAATGAAGTTGTTTCCGTAAACGCCGGGTTCGTTGTGCCACGTGCTGAAACCGACCCGGCAAGCATTCCGGCTGCTCCCGAACCTAGTGGTCGCACCGCACTCGTTCCCGGTTACTTTGCCGGAATCTCGGATGCACACAAACGCTACGGCAAGCTGCCTTGGCAGGAGTGTTTTGCTCCAGCAATCTGGCTGGCCGAAGAGGGATTTGAAATAGATGATGCACTAAGCGGCATGGTCAAGTCGAAGCAGGAGGTACTCAATCGGCGTGAATCTACACGGGCTATCTTCATAAAGGAAAACGGAGAGTTCTACAGAGAAGGCGACCATTTTCGCCAGCCATTGCTTGCAATTACACTTCGTTCTGTCGCAGAAAAAGGTGTCCAGCACATTTACTCCGGCCCGTGGGCTGAGGCGATGGTCCAAGCGGTCCGCGAGGAAGGCGGCAAACTTACGCTTAGAGATTTGGCACAGTACGAGCCTTTATGGTCAACGCCGCTGCAAACTTCCTATGGTGGTGAGTATGAACTGTACACGCCGAATTGCCTGGGTGGGGCGAGACTTCTGGAAGCACTCAATCTGTTTGAACTTGCTGGCCTCCGTGAGCGGGAGTCTTATGCCACGTCGGCCAATTCCCTCTATGATGCGATTCAAATTGCCCGTGTAGGACCCTTGATTTCATCACCAAAGGAAACACAAGATGACTTTGTAATGAGTCTATTCGGTTCTGGGACGACGCACTCGCATGAACGCCGCGTGAGTAAGGAACATGCTTCTGTCCTCTGGGAAAAGCTCAACGACAACAAGTGGCAAACTGAACTTCGGAAATTGCTTAAAGCTTTTGGCAACCATTCTGATGGGATTGTCGCCGCAGACAGCTACGGGAATGTCGTTGCTATGTTGCATACGATTAACACTGCTTCCTGGGGAAGCACTGGTATTTTTGTCGACGGAATCTCGATTCCAGACGCAGCGTGCAAGCGGCAAAAACAGCTGGCACAAGTGGGTGCCGGAAACCGTGTTCCTACAACGACGAATCCGTTGCTTGCACTGAAGCAAGGCAAGCCGGTCCTCGCGTCGGCTTGCATCGGGCGAGGCCTCCACGAAAGCTCGCTATTACGCATTCATAATGTACTGGACCACGGGCTGGGTCCGCGAGAAGCTATCGACGCACCACTTTTCTTATCAATGGACTTTAATACCTATCCGCAAGGAGAGAGACGACTGACACACCATGTGATTTGTGAAGACGATTTCTCGGATGGGGTTTTCGATGGCGTTGAAGCGTTAGGGCAACCGCTTACGAAGGTTCCAAGAGGAGATTTTTCCAATAGCGGTTTCTGGGTTGGCATTACGCTTGACCCGAGTAGTGGATTGAAGAAAGGCTGTACAACCGACAAGTGCAATGGAATTGTGCTAGCGAAATAAAGGACCCCTATCGGTTGGTGAGAATGTTCGTCGTCTCGAATCACAGTTAGCGAAATCCCGATTCGTGAGTGAACGGTCACATAAACCTGGCTTAAAACGCAAGCTCACAAACATGCATCGGCCAACAGACCGACGCAGATTACGGATTTCGCTTCGTGCGTTCGGCGTGAAACACCGACGCGGTTTCGAGAGCTTGTGAAGCTGCGTGTGTGTCAACAAGTCGTCGAGTGTGACACTCGCCGCAAAACGACCCATTGATGACAGTGGTGCTGTGTCCGGTGGCAGTAGACGCCGATCGGGTCACGCTCCCCCAACAGTCCTCTGTTCCAGAGAGCAGGAAGTCGTGCGTGACCCACGACCGGGCGATCTCAGGAGCAAGGCAGGGCAGGCCTTGCCGTCCAATGCGATATGGTCGTTGCTGATTCAATGCCGACCCTCCACCCACAAGCAGCCTACATGCGATGTCCTCTATTGTGCGACACCGACAATGGAGGAACGACGGATTCGAGACAAGGACGCTCGCGTTGATCTGTGTACCAACTGCAACGGAGTATGATACGACAGTAACGAGTTGCAGCAGTTGATGTCGGTCGCTGAAGAGCAGTTGCACAGGCTTGATCAAGCAATACCGTCAGAGCGTTTGTGTCCTCGTTGTCTGCGAGAGATGTTCGTCTTCGACTATCCACAGACTTACGTCGAAGTCGACATGTGCGGCCACTGCCGCGGGCTGTGGCTCGACAAGGGTGAAGCCAAAGAGATCAAAGCCGTTCGCAAACATCGCAAGCAGAAAGGCGAGTTGGAAGAGTACGCCCCCGCCACAGGTATCAAAGGCAGTCTCCTCTCGTTCATCGACCGTGCCATCAACTGGGGAATCGAGTTTTGAGATTGTGACGACTGAGCGGCTGGTGATACAGTCAATGTCACGGGCACTTGTTCAAAGAACCATCCGCCATGAATCCCTCACTCACACAACGCGAGTTGATCGAACGCCAGATCGCCGGTCACGAGGCGGTGACTCGTGCCGACTACGATCGTGTCGGGGAACTGACTCTGCAAGAACGTGCGGATCTCATCGATGCCGTATGCAGCATTGCGGCAGCACAGGTTGTCGCCAAACGCCATATGGGCATTGAGTCGACTCCAAAACGCAGATGGCCCGATTCCACTTGGGAACTCCTGAAACGATACGCACCGAATGGTCAACTCTGACTCTGATGAATCGCTCAACCTGAGGCCGACGCGGATCGCAGCCGAACTCGGCAAGGTTCTGGAGGCATCGCCGTTTGACTACGCATTCGGTGGAGCACTGGCACTCGGACTCTGGACACGAGCAAGGGGAACGGAAGATGTCGATGTCACCATTTATGCCTCTGCGAGCGATCCCGATGATTGCCTGAACCTCCTGCGAACGAGTGACCTCGACTTTGTCGAGTCAGAAGCACGGGAGAGTATCAACGAGCATGGATTCTTCCGAGCGTCGCTCGACAGTGTCACAGTCGATGTGTTTTTGCCAACAATCCCCGTCTACGAACTTTGTCGGCAGCACCGACAACGAGTCGAGTTCCTCGGACAACCGGTCTACGTCTGGGGCCCGCTCGCGATCACGATCTTCAAGATGATGTTCTTTCGCACTCAAGACCTGCTCGACGTTGAAAATATGCTGAAGACTCCCTCGACGCAAATTGACCTGGGTCTCGTTCGTGAGCAACTGGTCGACATTTTTGGCCAACGTGACCCTCGCATTTCCAATTGGGATGAGATTGTGGCCCGAACTCGGGGGTGAGTCTGCTTTACGAGCGTGCTATACTTTGGCTCCTGCCTGTGAACCGGAATTGTCCCGCCTCCCGGTGTTGTTGGAGATCGCATGAGCCGTTCACTCCAACTCGGTTGTCCCGAGTTCTCAAACCTGTGTCAGTTACCGAGACGGGATGTGCTGCGCGCAGGGACGTTGGGGATGCTCGGCCTCGGTGGATTGGCTTCCTCGACGAGTGCGGCTCCCGTGGCGGTCAATGGTGCCCCGGGATTCGGCAAGGCGAAGCGATGCATCTTTCTGTTTATGTGGGGTGGCCCGAGTCAGCTCGACACCTTTGATATGAAACCGGACGCTCCCGCCGAAGTCCGCGGCGCGTTCGATCCCGTCTCGACGCCAGTGCCCGGATTGCAAATCTGCGAGCACTTCCAACACCTCACCCCGTTGATGGACAGAGTGGCAGTCGTGCGATCACTCACACATGATGACCCCGCTCACCTGTCGAGTGGTCACACCACGCTCACAGGTCATCTGCCGCCGGTCAACAAGAGCGATGCGGAGCCGCCCTCGGAGAAGGATACGCCTCACCTCGGGGCCATGATGTCCAAGTTGCGGCCGACCAGTGGCGGGATGCCGTCGTTTATCAGCATGCCGTGGAAGGCGTATCACCCCGCAGCGCCGGGTGGTGAGGCCCCCGGTCAACACGGCGGCTGGCTCGGACGTTCGTACGATCCGCTGCTACTCGAAGGTGACCCGAATGCAGCCGACTGGAAGGTGCCCGCCCTCTCGCTCAGCGACGGAGTGACGGCCAATCGACTGGAGGATCGGCGTCACCTGCTCGACGTCATCGATCGGCAACGACATTCACTCGAACAAGCTCCCACATCACTCGACCTCGACAGCCAACAACAGAAGGCGTTCGGACTCCTGACCTCACAGGAAGTGCGTCAGGCATTCGACCTCGGGCAGGAACCAGACGAGGTTCGCGAAGCCTATGGACGCAACATTCACGGTCAATGTGTGCTGCTCGCACGGCGACTCGCTGAGCATGGCGTGCCGTTCGTTTCGGTCAACTGGCATCAGGACCACAAAAACTTCTGGGACACGCACGGCAACAACTTCAATCGCCTCAAGAACGACCTCATCCCACCCTCCGACCGGGCACTCGCGACCCTGCTGACCGACCTCGAACAACGCGGCATGCTCGATGACACACTTGTGGTCTGGGTCGGCGAATTCGGACGTCGTCCCCAGATCACCGCGAAGAACGCCGGCCGCGAGCATCACCCCTTCTGCTACAACGGCCTCCTCGCCGGCGGCGGCATCCACGGCGGCGCGATCTACGGCAAAAGCAACGACCTCGCCAGCCACCCCATCGAAGACCCGGTCTCCCCCCACGACCTCGCCGCCACCATCCTCCACGCCCTCGGCATCGACGCCACCACCACCCTCCCCGACCGCACCGGTCGCCCAAGGTTCGTGTACGACGGAAGGCCAATCACGGCGTTGTTCAGCTGACACCGTAGCTGGATTCGCCAGAATTCAGCTCGATGAAAGTTCAAGACCCCTTTGTCTGAACTCTGGCGAGTCCAGCTACGATCAAGAACGAATCGCACCCGTTGACACAACCGGTGCCGCGTCAGCGGAGGGAAGCATCTGCAACAGCGAGCAGTGATCTGATATCGTACGTTATCGGGAATGCTTCCCGTCGCTTCGCGACACTGGTTGGGACAACCCGTGGTACCCGGTCCGGCGGATCGTCTGACACGTCCGCCCGACGAGCGATAGGCGGAAACAGCCTATCACGCAGACGGGGACGCCAAAGCTACACAACTGATAACTGCCGAGTGAGATACGACGATTCACACCCTGCGTGTTAGGCTGCAAACGAGCAACCTACAGGGTAACCGTTCACGGGCTGGGATTGGTCTTGTGGTGAGGTGAGGAATTTGGGACACCGTGGGCATGACACGGATGTCGCCCGAGTTGTGGGAACGAGTGCCGCCTGAGGCGCAGGTCATCTTCATCGAGATGGCCCAGAC
>JAJDEJ010000164.1 GCA_029259815.1 Planctomycetaceae bacterium
GTGCAACTCATGCGGTCACGAAGTCGGGAACAACGATGCAATTCTTGATTCTGTTCAGTCTACTGGCGAAATCCCTCGGGAAACTCGGCATTGACTGTTCACCCCCATGTTGTGCTATGCGCGGGGTGTGAACGGTTACCAGGACAAACGACACACAGCGGACTACGACCTCTCCGAAAACTTCAGCCGTTCGGATGTCTTGACACTGATTTCTGAAGCACAGAGCCAGGTGAAAGCGTTCGAGGCATTGCCTGCTTCTGATGAGAAGCGGTTCTTCCTTTCATGCCTGTGGGCATGGAAAGAACTCGCGAACCGCTAATGTCTTCACTGGCTCGCCCCGGCGATGTAGTGTTTGGCTGAGTACAATGCACACCTACTTGAGCTACGGCCAGGTCAGGGACAATCAGCACGTGTCCTTTCGGAGCTTTGTCATCTGGCAATCGTCCATTGGCAATGAAAGTACCATCTGGTTTGCGAACAAGTCCGGGATCGTGAGGGAAGCACTGGTAGCCAGTCTCAGAGCCAAACACGTGTCCCAATCGATTTTCTTTGACGAGATTCGCGACGAGACGCATAATCTCCAACGCGATTGAGTCAGATTCGGCCCCCATATTTTTCTCCACGAGTTGTCCGTCAACCAATTCAAACTGCCCTCCATCCGGCATAGTCAGTAGGTCTTCGGGCGTATACGTTGTCTCTTCGGCGATACTCATTTCGACACTTGTACTCCCAGTGTTGTGATCATGTCCGTTCGATCTACCAGACTTCCCAAGGGCGAGTCACGGTTGATACTTTGTGCTAGGTGCCAGGCCTCGTGAAGGGAAAACAGAATGCGAACGTCGAAGTGGCGGTGGACGGCTGTATCGGTGCTCATAGTTATCGTCATCGTGAGTGCCAATATTGGATTAGACCATCGCGAACAACGTATTGCAGTCGAACGATTCGAGAGCATCACAGGACTGGAATACCCCGAGGATGCCGTCGTGGTATCTGTTGGCGAAGATAGAGGCTTTAATGGAGACGGTGAGTACTATTTGGTGTTTAAGACGTCTCGTCAGGTCATAGACGACTATCTGGATCAACGCCTATTCAAGATGGCGCCATGGTCGCGCGGACCTCTGCCAAAAGAAATCAGGATTTTCCCAATATTTGGCACCGACGGATATCGTGACGACGACGCGTTGACTCGTCTCTTTGACCGCCGTGATGTATTTTACTCAGCCGTACGTTGGGCGGGGAAAGAAGGTTGGTCGGGGAAAGGTCTTAATTGGGCGAACGGTCGTATCCTCCTTGTCGATCAGAAATCAGAAAAGGTCTGGTTTTCCATATGGGACACTTGAGTCGGTTGGTATCGCAATAACCGGCGAGTGCCGTAGGCCCGGCTCCCGCCGGGCTCGAATGCCGATGACGCTCTATCTGTTTGTTGTGCCCGGCGGGAGCCGAGCCTACGTTGCTGCATCCTTTGTGCAACGGCCGATTTCGCGCACGGCTTGCCGGAGGCGTTGGGCGTTTTCGACGATGGCGAGGCGGAGGTAGCCTTCGCCGTCTTCGCCGAAGCCGCGGCCGGGGGAGGCGGCGACTCCGCCTTCGTCGAGGAGTTTCATCGCGAAGTCGATCGAGCCCATTTTGGACCACGGTTCGGGGATCTTGGCCCAGACGAACATGCCCGCTTGGGGGCGTTCGATGTCCCAGCCGAGGCGTTCGAGACCGTCGCAGAGGGCATCGCGGCGGGTTTGGTATTCCTTGGCAATGGCTTCGACGGCGGCGTCGCAGTGACGCATGGCGACGATGGCGGCGATTTGTGTGGCCTGGAAGATGCCGTAGTCGTAGTAGCCTTTGATGGTGGCGAGAGCGCGGACCATCTCGGCGTTGCCGCAACAGAAGCCGATCCGCCAACCGGCCATGCTATAGCTCTTGCTCATCGAGGTGAGTTCGACGCCGACGTCGATCGCTCCCGGAGCGGCGAGGAAGCTGGGAGCCTTGTAGCCGTCGTAGCAGATGTCGGCATACGCAAAATCGCTGATCACGAGGAAGCCATACTTCTTGGCGAGCTTGACCAGTTCGACATAGAAGTCCTTCTCAACGACCGCTGCGGACGGGTTGTGCGGGTAGTTGACGACGACGATCTTCGGCGACGGGTAGAGGTGCTCGCAGGTGTAGGCGATATTGGAGAGAAACTTGTCCGGGTCGCGGCAGTCGATGGCGATGACGTTGCCCGCCGCGAGCATGACTGCGTACGAGTGGATGGGAAACGTCGGCGAGGGGACGATCGCCGTGTCGCCCGGCCCCATGAGGGCGAGGCACATATGCGAGAACCCCTCCTTCGACCCGATGCAGGCGATGACCTCGCTGTCCGGATTGAGCGTCACGCCGTAGATGCGGTTGTAACGCTTGGCAACTTCCCTGCGGAGATTCTCGATGCCGTTGGAGACGGAATAGCGATGGTTTCTGGAGTCCTGCAGGGCCTCTTGCATCTTCTCCTTGATGAGCGGATCGGGGGCGTCGGTCGGATTGCCCATGCCCAGGTCGATGACATCGACGCCCGCGACCCGCTTCTCGTACTTGAGCTTGTTGATCTTGCCGAACAGATACGGGGGCAGACGTTTGACACGGTCAGCAACAGGGATGCTGAAGTCGTGATCGTCGATCGGGGTTTCGGATTCGCTACGCATGGGATTGCCAGTGATGACCAGAGGTTTCGTTGAGCAGAGATGATACCAAATGGCTGCGACTTGGCGACGGCGGTCGGTAATCGGTATTGATGCAAAGGCGCTGAGGTCGCAGAGACGCGCAAAGGAGTGAGGACTGAATTCCGAAACAACCGCCTCTTTGCGCGTCTTGGCGTCTTAGTGACTTTGCGTCAGGACAATCGTCAGTAGGTACGGGTCGCTCGTCAGGACAGTTTCCCGGTGTCCACGGTTCGCTTTGACCGGAAGAATCGTTCTGATGTGAATGGAGAATCGGGAACCGTCGAAGTCTTGGCTTCCCCATGCGGCATCGGGGTGGTTAGGATGAAGGTCTCCCGCCTTTGGATTCCCGCCATGCGTCTCTCGATTCTCTGTACCAGTTTTCTGTGGATGGTCTGTGGCCCCGTGTTGTCGCTGACAGCGTGGGGACAAAAGCCGTCGTCGGATGAGAAGCCGGCGTCGCCTGTCACCGTCTCGCGGGTGCAGGAGCGGGAGATTGGTGGTTCGCAGACAGTCGTGGGTACGGTACAGCCCGCGCGGCGGAGCATCGTCGGCAGTCCTATTGATGGGCGGGTGATGACGTTCCCGGTCGAGAATGGTGATCGCGTCTCTCAGGGAGATGTGCTCGCCCAGTTGCGAACACAGACACTGGAGTGGCAACTGGCCGCAGCCCGAGCAGAGCAAAAGCTCCGCGACCAGGAATTGGCTGAACTCAAGAATGGCACCGATCCCGAGCAGGTCGCGAATCTCGAAGCCCGCATGAAGGCAACCGTCTCTCAACGTGAATACGCTGATGCTCAATTCAAGCGAATTCAGAGTCTGTTTGACCGTGGCCAGGTGACAACTCAGACGCGGCTCGACGAAGCTCGTTCGGAGGCCTTGGCTGCGGAGCAAGATTTCATCGGAGCGAAGGCCTTGCACGACTTAGCTGTGCGTGGGCCGCGTGAGGAGCGGATCGCTCAGGCGGAAGCCCGCAAAGAGATGCAGGTCGCCCTTGTCGAGCAGTTGGAAGATCAAATTGCACGACACACAATCATCGCCCCATTCGATGGGTTCATCGTAGCCGAGAATACCGAGGTTGGACAGTGGGCGTCGCAGGGCGATCCGATCGCCGAGGTCGTGCAGTTGAGCGAGGTCGACGTGCGGGCGAATGTGCCGGAAGAGCAAGTGGCCTCCTTACGCAAAGGTCAGAAGGTGACAGTTAACATTCCCGGAGCACCGCATCAAATCTGGGAAGGGACGGTCCACCGCATCGTCCCGCAGGCGGATGTTCGCTCACGAACTTTTCCAGTCGACATCCGCATCATCAACTCCATTGAAGACGATATCCCCGTGCTCAAGGCGGGGTTCCTCGCCACCATGCAACTGCCGACGGGTGCCACACAGAGAGCGACGCTGGTGCCCAAGGATGCACTCGTACTGGGCGGTGTCCAGCCACATGTGTTTGTGGTCGAACTTTCCGCAGTGGACAAGACCATCGGCGTCGTCCGTCCGGTCGAGGTCACTCTTGGCATGTCGGACGGCATGACCATCAAAGTCAACGGCATGCTGACTCCCGATCAACTCGTTGTCGTCGAGGGCAACGAGCGTCTGAAACCGGGTGAGACCGTTCGCATTCTGCAGGAGGTTGAGTATGAGTAGCCCTGATCGAAACAGATCATTGACAAGGAGACAAGGAGAGGGGGAGACAAGGAGAATGGCGAGTTCAGAATCATTCTCCTTGTCTCCTTGTCTCCCCTTCGCCTTGTCCGACTGACCGCAACAGCTCACCACGCACACTTAACACTTCAACACCACCCCATGCATCTCGTCGACTCCTTCATTCGAAACCCTGTCAAAGTCACCGTGGGTGTCTTGATTGTGGTGCTGTTTGGAGCGGTCGCTTTGGTGAACATGCCGAAGCAGTTAACGCCTCGTGTGGTCCGACCTGTGTTGTCGATCCAAACGCGTTGGCCGGGGGCAAGCCCGCAGGAGGTGGAGCGCGAGATCGTTCAAGAGCAGGAAGAGCAACTTCAGGCCGTCGAAGGCGTACTGAAGATGACTTCGACCTGCAGCGACGCGAACGGACAGATCGTGTTGGAGTTTGCTGTGGGGACGGACATGAGCGAGGCTCTGCTGCGGGTCAATACGAACTTGCAGCAGGTCCGTGAATACCCCGAGGACGCGAGCGAGCCTCGATTGCGACTGTCGGACACGTCCGACTCGCCAATCGCCCGCTTCTTCCTGAGTCCAACGCCACCAACGAACGAGGCGATCGCGGCGGTGCAGGAATCCCATCCCGAATTGCGCGAGCCATTGAATCTTGTCCTGAGGGCAAACAATCCCGGCCTCGCGATTCTGCGACTGAGCCGAGTCGCTGAGGAATATGGAGATAAGTTTCCCGCTGTGAGCGATTTGCTGCCCCAACCTGTGAATGTCGAGGGCATGGAGCGTTTCATGGAAGACAACGTTTTGCCCCGTTACGAGCGCGTGCCGGGTGTGGCGGATGTCTTCGCCTATGGAGGCACTGACGAAGAACTGCAGATTATTGTTGACCCGGAGAAACTCGCAGCGCGACAGATCACCATTTCGCAGATTCGCGATGCCCTCCGCGGACAGAACAAAGACACCTCCAGCGGCGACTTTTGGGAAGGCAAGCGACGCTGGGTGGTCCGGGTATTGGGGCAATTCGACAACCCGGATGATGTCGCCAATCAACTGCTCGCAGTGCGTGATGGAGCTCCGGTCTACGTCAAAGACGTTGCCGATGTGCAGATAGGATTCAAGAAGCCAACCGGGTTCTCAAGACGATACGGCTCACGAAGTCTGGGGATGGGCATTCAGCGGCAAGTGGATGCGAACGTGCTGGACGTCATGGATCAGGTTCGCCTAGTGACAGACGAGGTCAACGAGCAAATCCTTGGTCCGATGGGACTGCAACTGTTCCAACAGTACGACGAGACCGAATACATCGAATCTGCGATTTCACTTGTTCAGCAGAACATTTACATCGGCGGGGCACTCACGCTCATTGTGCTGATGGTGTTCCTGAACCGCAGCAAGTTGGTGATTGCAGCGACTCCCTTCATCGCCGCCTCAGCGGTCGCGGCAGCTTATGTGTCACCTTGGTTCTTTCTGGTGACGCTGGCGTTAGTCGTGGTGATCGGACTGCTGAGGGCGCGCGGTGCACTTGTCGTGGGATTGGCGATCCCCACGAGTATCGTCGGCACATTCCTGATGATGGGGCTGTTCGGTCGTTCGCTGAACGTGATCAGTCTGGCGGGGTTGGCATTCGCCGTCGGCATGCTGGTCGACAGTGCAGTCGTTGTGCTGGAGAACATCTTCCGTCGACATGAGGAAGGCGAGAGCCCATTTGAGGCAGCTGCGCGCGGGACCGAAGAGGTCTGGGGAGCCGTGATCGCGTCGACTCTCACGACGATTGCCGTGTTTGTGCCGGTGCTGTTCATCGAGGACGTCGCCGGTCAGCTGTTTCGCGACATCGCTCTCGCCATCAGCTGTGCCGTCGGGCTTTCGATGATCGTCTCATTCACTCTCATTCCCACGTTGTCAGCCCGGTTGTTCGTGGACGGTAAGCCACATCTGAGAACATCAAAACGTATCACTCACGCTCACTCTCAAACCGACAACTTTTTTGTGCGGGGAGTCGTCGGGATAAACGAGTGGATTCAACGGGGGACGATCCGATCCCTTGCGGTCATCCTGGTGATCGTGGGCGGAGCGGTCGGGCTCTCGTATGTGTTGTGGCCAGCGATCGACTATCTGCCGAACGGCAACCGAAACATGGTCATTGCCAACATGTCATTCCCGCCGGGGTACAACATCAATCACATGATGGAGATTGGCGATCTCATCGACGAGGAATTGCGGCCGTACTGGGACACTGACGTCGGCACGCCCGAGGCGGCGGTTCTCGATGCGCCGGTCATGTACGACTACTTCTTCTTTATGTATCGAGGCGGAATCTTCCTGGGCGTGCGAGCGGCTGATCCGTCCCGTGTTCAGGAATACATCCCAGTCCTTCAACGGATGAAGGACATCATTCCCGGGACTCAACTTCGCGCGTCGTCGTCCAGCCTGTTCGACCGAGGGCTCAGCAGCGGGCGATCGATTGACATCGAGATCACCGGTCCGGAGTTGCCCCAGTTGATCGCTTTGGGGCAGCAGATCATGGGTCGCGTCCAGAGTGAACTCCCGGAGGCACAAGCGTTTCCTCAACCGAGTCTCGATCTGTCGAGCCCCGAACTCCAACTGACACCGCGCTTGATGCAGTCCGCCGAAATGGGTGTCTCGGCGACCGAGCTGGGGTACACGGTCGATGCACTGCTCGACGGAGCCTATGCGGGCGACTACTTCTCCGGTGGCGATAAGATCGATATGACGATCAAAGGGAGTGACACATCGGTGAGTCATACGCAAGACCTGGAGAGGTTGCCGGTCGCCACTCCGGGCGGTCAGCTCGTCCAATTGTCCACACTCGCAGACCTCAAATTTGGCAGTGGACCGCAAACCATTGTGCGGCGAGAACGACAACGGGCCATCACCATCGGCGTCTCTCCTCCGCCGGAGATGCCGTTGGAAGAGGCGATGTCTCTCATCAACGAGAAGATCCTCCTCCCGATGCGTGAGAATGGAGCATTCGCCGGCGGTTACCGCACCTATCTTGCTGGCACAGCCGATCAATTGCGGCAGTCGTGGCAGTCATTGCAGTGGAATCTTCTGCTGGCCCTCGCCATCACGTACCTGCTGATGGCAGCCCTGTTCGAGTCGTGGCTGTATCCGTTCGTGATTATCTTCACCGTGCCACTGGGTGCGGTGGGCGGTTTGATTGGACTCGCCGTGTTGAATCTGTTCACCTTTCAGGCTCTCGATGTCTTGACCATGTTGGGTTTCGTGATCCTCATTGGCACGGTGGTGAATAACGCGATCCTGATCGTGCATCAATCGCTGAATCACATGCGCGAAGACAGCATGCCCCCCTTGGAAGCGATCCCTGAATCGGTCCGCACTCGCATCCGTCCCATCTTCATCACGACAGCAACGACCGTGCTTGGCTTGCTGCCACTCGTGCTCTTCCCGGGCTCGGGCAGCGAGCTCTATCGTGGTCTGGGCAGCGTCGTCCTTGGCGGCTTGATCATCTCGACGATCTTCACACTTGTGCTGGTCCCGACTGTCTTCGCTCTCACCATGAGAGCACGCACCCGTCTCGTGCAATTCATGGGAGGCACCGTCGCTCATGTGCAGGAGATCGCCGGCCCCGAGGATCAGTCTCATGACATGCCGTCTGACTTCGAGTCGACCAGCAGCGAGGGAGATTCCACAAACGGACACTCTTCAAACACTCCCAGCAAGACGCCCCTGTCGACAAACGTGTGATGCCCTTCAAGGCAATCGTCTGTTTGAAACTGGACAATAACAGGGGGATGCTTCGGTCACCTGCCTGATCGGCTGGAAATCCTCGCCATGCCATGCAACACTGAGAGGCTAAACGAATTGTATCCGCTGATTCACTGTTTCCCCATGGAGGTTCTGATGATTCGCTTGCTGTTGACGTGTTCTCTTCTGTTCTCTACTGCAGCCTGTGCCAACTCGACCCCGACAGAAGCCCAGCAGACTGAGACATCCGAAGTCACACCGGTTGCAACGTCGCAAGCCCAGCCGGGCGGAACATCCGACGCCAAGATCACAAACAAGGTCTACTTCGACGTGACCATCGATGGCGAACCCGCGGGGCGCATTGTGATGGGATTGTTTGGAGAGGATGTCCCCAAAACGGTCGAGAATTTCCGTGCACTATGCACCGGCGAAAAGGGCG
This sequence comes from Planctomycetaceae bacterium, assembly GCA_029259815.1. Classification (GTDB taxonomy): domain Bacteria; phylum Planctomycetota; class Planctomycetia; order Planctomycetales; family Planctomycetaceae; genus JAHBXU01. The sequence goes on from JAJDEJ010000164.1 coordinate 8,500, forward strand.
AAGGCCAATCGGGCAAGCAGCTGTCCTATAAGGGAAGCTCGTTCCATCGGGTCATTCCCGAGTTCATGCTCCAAGGCGGCGACTTCACCAATGGGAACGGCACGGGCGGCGAAAGCATCTATGGCGAAAAGTTCCCGGATGAGAACTTCACGTACACCCACGACACACCGGGCCTCTTGAGCATGGCCAACGCCGGTCCGAACACCAACGGCTCGCAATTCTTTATCACGACCGTCCTGACACCCTGGCTCAACGGCAAGCACGTCGTCTTTGGCAAGGTCATCGAGGGGATGGATGTCGTGAAGAAAGTCGAATCCCTCGGTTCCCCCAGTGGCCGGACGAAGTCCAAGATCGTGATCGCCGATTGTGGTGAGTTGAATGAGTAGCGTCTCTCTTCGTTAAGAGGCTGAATCTCAGTGAGCGACGAGACAGACAAACTTCGACAACGGATCTCCGATCTCCAAGCTGAGGTCGATCGTCTCAAGTTCGGTCTCCGGCGTTCGGGACAGCGACATCGCTCCGAGGTTACCGTCCTTGGACTTCCGCTGTATGACATCGCGATTGGTCCGGACCTCGACCAGAACGAAATACGCGGGCACGCCAAAGGTATCATCGCTATCGGCGACACCGCGACGGGTGTTGTTGCTTGCGGTGGATTCGCACGTGGCGTATTCGCATTTGGGGGTGGAGCGATCGGATTGTTGATTGCCTGCGGTGGCGGGGCAATCGGTGGCGTATCTCTGGGCGGCGGCGCACTGGGGCTCATCGCATTCGGTGGGCTGGCCATCGGAGGCTTCGCCGCAGGTGGAGCTGCGATCGGTGCCGTGGCGATCGGAAGCTTGGCCGTTGGCTACTATGCTTGTGGGTCGGTCGCCATTGGTGCCCACGTCATCGACATCGCTCAACAAGACCCGATCGCTCTCAACTTCTTCCGTCGCTGGGTTCCGCTATTTGATCAACTGCGAAAGCTGTTCTGATCCTCTTTCCCGCGCACGTTGATCACAGCAGCGTCAGCGGGTTGACGCGCGTCTCCAACGGCAGCGTCACCGGACATCCGACACGGGCGGACTCGAACACCGCTGCAATCATCTCCACGATGCGGCGGCCTTCGTACATGCTGCACTTTGGTTCGCGTTGCTTTTCGATCGCACTCAACAGGTCATCGATCGCATACAGATGTCGGTGGCCCGTCTTCTCTCCAGAGAGCGGTTCCGGCTTTCCAATCCCAGCCGTGGTCACGCGCTCCCATGACTTGCCGCTGCGTCCGGGGGACCAGCTGGAGTCCTGCAAGATGTGCACTTCGGGGAGTGTGCCTTCGACGATTTCCATGATGCCCTTCGATCCGTAGATTTGCAGACCATACCGTCGTGGGTTGCCCGCCTGATCGCGGTACGATTGCCACGTCATCGTCATGCCCTGCTTCAATCCATACGTCGCCCGGATCGCAGCGCCCGCCAGCGGCCCGATGCCTTCTGCTCCTTGGGTGACATGCTCCTTGCGGATCGGCTCGCCGTCCTGTAGCACGCTGGCAAAGCACCACTCCGGGTCGTAGCCCAAAGCGAGTGAGAGATCCAGCATGTGCGAGCCGAGCACCCACAGGTCTTCGCCGCCGCCGCGTCGGTCTTCCTTGCCACGCGCCCGCAACTCCAGCACGTTGCCAATCGCCCCGTCTCGTAACAGGCTGCGAATGGTTGTGAGAATCGGGCTGTAACGAGTCGGATGAGCGACCGCCAGTTTGGCGTGGGTCCGTTCGAAGGTCGCCACGATTTCGTCCGCTTCCACCAGCGTACGGCAGAACGGTTTCTCCATGAAGACATGCACGCCCCGCTCACCCGCAGCGACCGCCGCGTCGCGATGTTGATCCAGCCACCGCGGACCGATCGCCAGGATGTCCGGCTTCACCTCGTCCAGCATCTCGACGTAGTCCGCGAATTGACGTTCGACCCCCAGTCGCTTCGCCGCCTCTTGGCGACCTTCCTCGTTCTCATCCGCGACGGCAACGACTTCCGTCTGCGGATGCTCAAGCCAGCAGACATCGAGCCCATGTCCGTAGTTCCCTTTGCCAGTTCGACCAAACACGGCCACACGATACGTCTTCGGCATGGGGACTCCTCTTGGGCTGCGGGAGAATTGTGAACTCACCTCTGCATTGTGGACGGATCGCTTGATTTCGCCAAGTCATCGTGGCAACGTGACGGGTATCTGAGGAGGGCGACTCCCCAAGCCACGTTCACTCACTCGACGGAATTCTTCAGAAAGACAGACCAATGGCAACGATGACGTCATTTAATCAAGGGCAACTCTGTTGGGTTGACCTCATGGCCAAGGACATGGCAGGGGCGACAGATTTTTACAGCGGCCTCTTTGGCTGGGACCTTGAAGAACAAGACACACACGGTGGGCCGCCGTATGCGATCTTCAGTTTGAATGGCCAGCAGGTCTGCGGCATGGGCGAGATGAACGAAGAGATGATGTCGTCAGGCATGCCACCCGTGTGGAACTCCTACATCGCCGTGGATGATGTTCAGGCAGCAGTCGAGAAGGCAGCGTCACTGGGAGCCAACGTGGTGATGCCTCCCATGCAGGTGGTGGACGCCGGTCACATGGCGATCGTCAGCGATCCTACGGGGGCATTCATTTCCTTCTGGCTACCGATCAATCACTGCGGCGCCCAAGTCGTCAACGTCCCCGGCGCGTGGTGCTGGAACGAACTCATTACGGACGATCCGGAGGCGGCTCAATCCTTCTACTCCGGTCTGTTCGGATGGACGTTCGAGAAAGACGACAACTCACCGAACGACTACTGGGTGCACCTCATCGACGACCGCAACAACGGCGGATTGATGCGGAAGCCGCCCGAGATGGCCCAGGTCCCCAACCACTGGAGCACGTACTTCCATGTCGAAGATTTACCGGCATCGCTGGAGAAGCTCCAGAGTCTCGGAGGGCAGGTCTTCGTGCCGCCGTTCGAGGTCTCCGTCGGCTCGATTGCCGTTGTCGCCGACTCGCAGGGGGCGAACTTCTGCCTGATTCAGATGTCCATTCCGCCGGACGAGTGAGAGTATTCGTCGATCTCAGAACGGCACACCCACCGCTTCGCACAGGAAGCGGCTCATCGGGGTCGCTGCCTTGAAGGCGGCGATCGACTCCTTCACGAAGTCGGGCGAGGTGAGCGCGTTATCCTGGAGTGGTATCACACCGATGAAGTCTTTGCGTTTGATGTCGTCGATGAAGGGATGGTCTGCATCGAACCCGCGCGGGGGGCGCTGGAGTGAATCGCCCGCCAACTCGTAACGTGAGCGGAACGCTTTGGCGTCGCGGGCCTTCTTCCAGTCCGTCGACCGAGCATCAATCGCTTCACGGATCGCCCTCAGGGCGTCCCCCTGCGGGTGCCAGATGCCAGCGCCAATGAAGCACTCCTTCGGCTGCACATGGACATAGAAGCCGGGAGCATACGCGTCACAGAACGCCTCGTGACGGAAGTGGATGCCGATGTTGGTCTTGTACGGACTCTTGTCCTTGGCAAATCGCACGTCACGAAAGATCCGCATCAACGAGCCACCCACCTTCTTAGGCACCGCCTGATATAAGGGCGAGACCTTCGCCAGCGGTTGCTGCATCGCAGTGATGTAGGCCAACGCAGGAGCGAGAAAGTAATCCTCGTACCGCTCGCGGTTGGCATCGAACCAGTCGCGATCGTTGTGCTTCGCCAAGTCTCGAAGAAATTTGAGCGTCTCCTTGGGAAAACCGTTGAATGTCGGTTTGGCAGATGACTTTTTGCTCATGGCTGTTGTCTGACCATTAGAAGGCGAACGGACCAGACGCGACAATCTCCGAGAGCGGCTTGCGGCCCGAGGGTTGCTGATCCATCTCCTGATAGTCCTCCGGCAGCACGTCGGTGTCCGCCGGTCGACCAACAGCGATCATCACCTCGACGTCATAGTCATCAGGGATGTTGAGTGCAACGCGAGCTTTGCTGCGGTCGAAGCCGGCCATCGCATGACACACAAGGTCCATCGTCGCCCCTTGAAGCAACAGGTTCTCGACCGCCATTCCGCAGTCGAGCGTATGCACCGGGTTCGGCTTGCCGTTTCGCGAGAATGTCTTGCAGGAGAGGCCCACGATGAGGGCAGCAGCGTTCTTGCACCATGCCTGGTTCGCCTCCATGAGCAATCCCAGAAACGTCTCCCAGTGCTCGCCGTCACGCGTCGCATACAGGAACCGCCACTCCTGTTCGTTGTACGTCGACGGAGCCCAGCGGGCAGCCTCGAATAGCGTCATCAGGTCAGCGTCCGGGATCGTCTCCCCGCTCATCGCGCGAGGCGACCAGCGTTTGAGAAACAGATCAAGGATCGGGTGGTCAGCCGTCCGATGTTCGAGCGGGTTCGGTAGCTGTGACATGAATGGCTCCATAACAAGTGTGAACGAGCGGTGAACACGACCAAATGATAGCGACATGCGATCACACCGTCGCCTACGCACAAGTGCCAAATCCAGCAGAACAGTATTGTCAACTCCCAAGCCGACGGATTCGCCGTCGTGCGTCCATTCACAGATACTCCATTCCAGCCAAACGTCCGATAACGGAACCTTCACCTGGGACAGGCTCCCAAAAACACATGTGATAAGATGTCCGCATGTCCGACATCTCTCGCTACCTGCCAGACGTTCCCTTTCCGCCGTACACGTATGTGCCGGGTCGCACGCCTCATCCAGTCAGTGACCCTGCCGGACACATGTACGGCGAGGAACCCGAGCCTGCAGAACTGTTCGTCGACGACTGGCAACGCTGCACCACCTACCTGCTCGGCATCGACCTGTTCAATCACGGCTACTTCTGGGAAGCCCACGAAGCGTGGGAAGCCCTCTGGCACACCGCTGGTCGCAGCGGACCGATCGCCGACTTCCTCAAAGGCCTCATCAAACTCGCCGCCGCCGGTGTGAAGTCACTGGAAGGCTCCGAGATCGGTCGCGCGCGACACGCCCGACGTGCCGCTGAGCTGTTTGAGACTGCCGCAAAGCAGCTTGGGCTTAAGGATGCCCACCTGATGGGGCTGAATTTAGCGGATCTCAGAAGGAAGGCAGAGTTCGCGATCGACGTTCCCACGATTCCGGAGGATGCTGATCGGCCGATCGAGTTCGATCTTCGACTTCTGCCATAGAGGAGTTGACCGGCCGATAGTTTTTCATTTCTCGCCGATTTGGTAGACCAATCTGACGAGGTCATTCGTCGATTCCTGTGAAGCACGTTGAACAGAGAAAGGGCTGGAATTGCAGGAAGACGACCAAGCGCTGGTCGATGCCCTCGCTGCGGGAAGCAGTGAAGCCTTTGAATCAGTCTACCGCATACACAAAGACCGGCTGTTGACCGCGACCATGTTCCTGCTGCGCGGGGAGCGGGCCATCGCCGAGGATGTGTTGCATGACGTCTTCATGCAGCTCATCGATCAATCCTCGACACTGCGCATCACAGGCTCATTACAGAATTATCTGATCACCTGCTGCCTGAATCGAGCACGTGATCGACTCAGACGAATCGCAATCGATGGTCGTGCGATCCGACGAGCCGTTGCATCAACAATCAAGACCGTCGAACCATCCGCGCGAGTCGAGGATGAGGAGCAGCGTCTCCGTGTGATGCAGTCATTGGCCACGTTACCTGACGAACAACGGGAAGTCGTGACCTTGCATTTGCACGGCGAGATGACATTTCAACAAGCAGCAGACTCCCTCGGCATCACGGTCAACACGGCCAAGTCCAGATACCGGTATGCCTTGGAGAAATTACGAGAGTGGTGGGCTGTCGACTCTGTTAATACTGGAGACGAATCATGACAAACCATCATGAACTCGAACGAATGATCCGTGAGTCGCAGCAAACGACAACGCCGGAGTTCGATCATCGGATTCTGGCAGACGCCTCTGACCTGCTTTCCCACGATCATCGGCTCACGTCAACGACGACTGATGGGAGTGCAACAATTCCGCCGCACAGTCATTTGTGGCGACGAGTCGTCCCATCCGTCACTGTCCTGTGTGGGTTGGCATTGATCCTGGTGTGGTGGTTCAGCCGTCCGACCGATAGCTGGGCACAAGTGGTGGAGGCTGTGCGAGACAAGCCGTGGATTCACCTCGTCCTCAAGATTCCGGATGGTGAGAAGTTTGAACAGTGGTATTCGATGCCTCATCAAATCTCTGCCAGTCATGCACCATCCTATACTGATTTCTTTGACTTCCGCACTGGACGCTCTGAGTACTATTCCCCCGAGAAAGGACACATTACGAGGTTCCTCGCAGATTCGAAGTCATCGAACCGAAAGAATTTCGAGGACTTCAGCCTGTTGTTCCAGGAACTCACGAAAGGCGAGGAGCAGCTGAGCTTTGCAGACGCTTTCTTGGACGATCCAGATATCAAGAGTGTTGAGCAATCACGGCGAGAGATCAAAGATCAGAAAGGTCGTTGGTACGAGTACGAACTTCGCTTTCAGCAGGACGAACCGCAGGCAGATTCTCTGACAATTCGAGTTGATTCCGAATCGATGCTGCCACAAACCATGACAATGAACATCTCTGATGAGGGCGAGGCAAAGTCGATGACCTTCCTGTTCGACTTCCCTGATACGGGGCCACAGGACATTTATGCGCTAGGCGTTCCGCGAGACAAGGAAATCGTCGACATCTCGCCGCAACAACTCACGGGCAGAAGGAAAGAGATCGTCGACGCCATTCGGGCTGCTGCTGAGGGTTTCGATGACTACCGGGCACTGATGATCTCGTCTAAGCCGGATCTCCCCTGGCACATCGGTACTCCCTACCTAGTCTGGCGGCAAGGGAACAAGTCTCGCTCGGAGACTGGCTGTATCGACCCCGATAATCCGCCGCCGAAAGTCGAACCCGGCAAGCAGACGGATCACCTCACGTGGTGGAAGAATCGCTGCCGCAAACTGTGGTTCCTGTCTGGTCAAATCTTCGATGGCGAGACGCTCTTCGACGCTCAGTACGTCACCCCTGAGAGTGAATATCGGCAGCAGGAACATCCCTACGTTTTTCGTCCGGATGAGTGGGTTGTGACAGGCTGGAAGGAGCATTCGTGGACGATTGAGTGGCCAGCACGAACCGCTCCCATTGTCTGGGCCTATCCGAAGTCCATCGAAGGGATGCTTGAGTCGCCCCTGTACGAAATCGAAATCGTTCCTGAACCAAGGGACGACGCCCCGAAAGCCGTCCGCCTCAAGGCCGTCTCGACACCTGAGGGAGAGAACCGAACCGACGAATCAGAATATCTGCTCGATCCCGAGAAAGGTTATGCTCTCCTGCATTCCAGAACCGCGTCATTTACACTTGATGGAGATGATAAGGTTCTCAGCAGTGAGTTCGAGCAGACGTGCAACGAATGGAAGCAGTCACCCAAGGGCTATTGGTATCCAACACTCATTCTGTCGGAATCGTCGTTCCTGCAGGACGGCGAACAGATTCATCAGCCATCACGCGTCCACTACTACCTGGACTTCGACGTACCGATGCCGGACACTCTGTTCGGGCCTCGGGAACGAGAAGGCGACCTGTTTTCCGAGTGATCCCGTCAGTCGGTCGCATCAAGGAGGAGCAGCGTGAGTGAAGGGACATCCCAATCAAAAGTGTTGACGCTCAAGCGACTGATCGTTGTGCTTGCTCTCCTTGGGTTGCTCCTGGCGACAGGTCTGATTGTCACATGGCTGTCGAGACCAGGCAAAGTCACGTTTTCCGTCCTTCAGCCTGCGGGACAGACGGTCTTGTGTCATCTGGTCGTGGACGGACAGGCCCACGAGATCGAGGACGTCGTGCCGTTCTGGCATCATTATGAAGCGACTGAACTGCGATTTGCCGCGACCTGCCTCGACCCAACTGTGACGGCAGGAGTCGCTGTTGTTGTTGATGGGCCAAGCATCGACTTCGGGTCGGCAACGGGAGTCGGATTGAAAGGAGTCTACCAGCACCATTGGTGGAGCGGGCGATGTCAGTTTGAAGGGATGACCTCTACCCACATCGCGAACATGCGGGCATCGGCGATGGCCGAACGTGGGGAGGCAGGAGGAAACGAAGGCAACGAAGTGCCAAGTCCGTGAGTTCACCGAATCCGAAGACACTTTCTGACGATTGAGGACTTCTCGTGCCTCATCCGATAGCATGACCTTCGAATGCCAAAGCTTCGTTCCCTCCTGTTCAAATCCTCCTGGCCTAACATGAAACACATCGCCCCGCTGTTGATCTGTGTCGTCCTGTTGTCCTCTGATGCAGTCGGTGATGATGCACTCGGCGGTGCGAAAGAGCCGAAGCCGGACATATCGCTTAAGCGGAACTGGCAGTCGAAGCGGGTACATCAACTGGCCCTCCGGTACATCCTGCTGGGCCGACTGGACGATGCAGACAGTTTTCTCAACGACTACCTGAAGGATCATCCCGACGATGCGGAGACGCATTACATGCTGGGGGTGCTTCTTGGACAGCAAGGTCAAATCGAGCAGGGCGTTGCCCAACTGGAGAAGGCGGTCGAACTCGGCCTGCCCACTGGACGCATCGTCGCCGGTCCACGCGAAGTGATGCAGCCTCTGGCCGACACAAAGTTCGTCAGGCAACTGAAACTTCAACTCGCCACGACTCCCGTTCATGGTCCGATGGTCGGTGAGGTGACGGATACCTCGGCAAGCATCTGGGTCCGGCTGTCTGATGCATCGAACTTCAACGTGAAGGTCACGCAGGCCGGTCTCAAAGCAAACCCATTGGCCAACCGGCCTGCCACCGTCACCGCAGGAACCGGGGATGACTTCACCAGCGTCTTTCAAATCGACGGTCTTCAACCGGACACCACATACCACTACACGGTTGTCATTGAGGGAGTCGAGTCACAGACGTCGATCGACAATCACTTCCGCACGATGCCCGAGGCTGGCAAGCCATCGAAGTTCTCGCTCGCGTTCGGTGGCGGGGCGGGATACGTCCCGGAGAACGAACGCATGTGGGACACGATCGAATCGTTCGATCCGCGGCTGATGCTCACGCTGGCGGGCAGTTTTCCCCGGCGATCCTGCGGTGGCCGACGTCGTCCGCCGCGCCGGAGCAGACTCTGCCAGTGAGCCCGATCGTCGTCCTGTTGGATCCAGGCATAGATCGTCTGATGCGAGACGTGCCG
>JAJDEJ010000165.1 GCA_029259815.1 Planctomycetaceae bacterium
GCCCGCCGCGCGAATCCACGCAGCGACCACCCGTCGCCCGCCGGCAAACAGCAGCCCCGACATTAACAGAGGCAACCGCCAGCGACTCCGGCCATGCAGCCCGGCTGCCAACCACTCGGACCAGTCTTCCCACTCGCGCGGTGCGTGGTAAGATGCCATCCTTGGCTCTCCCCCTTGCGGACTTCGGTCTCCCAACCAAAGCGTGAGGGATGAGCCAACTTTGTGAAGACCAATTCCGCCGCATCGGATGCGTTTTCTCAGAAAGTGCAGAACAAGCGTAAACACGGTTGATGTCAGAATTCCGAAGATGATTGCCCAAGCAAGGCCTGAGAAGATCGGGTCGAGAGTGATGACCCAGTTCCCGAGTAACTTCGTGGCAGCGGTCAGCAAGATTGGGCGCGTGCGGATCGCCACGCTTTGGATCGTAGCTTCACGGAGGTTCATGCCTTCATCCATGGCCATCGGGATGAAATCGATCAACACAACTGAATTACGGACGACGATCCCAGCCAGACCGATCATGCCCGTCGCCGTAAAGAAGACCGGGTTCTCAAACCCAGTGATTCACGTGCGTGAATAGGCACAGCTCGGTTCTGATTCGCACGATCTTGCTCACAAGACGTCCCTCTTTTGATGAGACGATGTCCACAGTCGAATTGAGCTGCCGTTTGGTACGAGAGTCGCTCTGAGACTGCCCAAAGAGGAGTGGCCACCGATCGTGACCATTCAACGAACAAGCAACTCATCGACATTTGTTCTCGACAAACCAAGGCAGGAGAAACCTCTTGAGCCGGTTTCAGAACCTATAGGTTCGTGGACAGATTGGCCCGTGAGTTGCATGAGGGTCAGGGTGAAAGGAGGCTCTGACCATGGAGTTGACGCTGAACTGGTCTGCCCGCACCGCGACCACCGCACGAAGCCCCCCACGCAAGACGACCGCAAGCTGACGCGATACCGTCACCGTTGGCAGATCGAACGCTCGATCAGCTGGCTGTACCGCTTCTGACGACTGGTCGTCCACTACGTACATCGCGATGATCTGTTCCTCGGCTGTCTTCTACTCGCTTGCCTGTTCACTACGCTTGAACGGTTATGAAGCCGGCTCCGCGCTGTCAACTTCCAAGGCGTCGTCGATGGACGCGATGCAGACGAGCGGGCCTATCGGTTCGGCCACTTCTGTCTGGCCGCAAAGTCAAAGCAGATGCCGGGGCGGTTTGAGTTCACCGAGTCGGTTCGGTTTGCCGATGGCAACTGGCCGCTCAACACCCTCTCAGGTACAATCCTTGAATAACAGTGGATCTTGGTCCAGCGTCCAGGAAGACGTGGCATTCAATCTGTCAAATTCTTTCGCATCTCCTCCTTCCGTCCCGGAACCGACGAGTATGGCTCTGTTTGGCCTGACGGCGCTGGGGATGGGCGTCATGCGTCGCCGGAGGAAGCACGGAAAACCGGTTGAAGAGGCGAGCATCGCCTGAGTACGACATCGCTGAAATAAACGCCCCGCACGACCGGCTAATCCCTACAATCGGTCGGTCGTTTTTGACTGCACAGTCATTGAAATAATAAGTCAACAAATCGACCATATTCACTTCCGGACAAAGACTAAGTTGACGCTGCCTGAAAGTCAGCTTACTTTGGTTTCTGGCTTGATCTTCAGGCATTTTGAACGATCACGACGGCGGGCCAAATGTGTGTGATGTGCATCGACTCTCGCCTTGAACATGCTGGGAGCGAGTGAATGAAGCGTCGTTCGAAACGAGGGTCGGTCGGTCTGGGGCACGAGGTCCGGCCAAGCGAACCGCCAGCATCATCAGCAGAAGGTGAGGCCGATCGCCCCATGAAGAGCGATCGTCCGCGGAAAATGAGCTACACGCGGACACTAAACACGCGATTTCTGGTGATGAGTCTGCTCCTGATGCTGCTCGCAGGCGCTGGAATTTTTGGCTTGCATTACTTGCAGCAGACGCGGCTGACAGACAAGTTGCTCAGTCGAGCTGAGGCAGCTGTTGAGGGCGAGCCGGAAGAGGCCGAACGAAGGTATCGTGAGTATCTGCAGTTCAGGCCCGATGATCTTGAGGTGCGGCTGAAATTGGCCAGGCTTCAGATGGAGTCAGCCGATTCAGCTGGTGAGTGGGTGGCAGCCTACCGAACCAACGAGCAGATTCTCCGCGCTAATCCCACACAGAACAGCATTCGTCGCGACCAGGTGGATGTCATATTTCGACTGGGGCGATGGCGCGACGCCCGAGTTCATTTGGAAACGCTCCTGGAGGCTGATCCGACCGACGGCGCTCTGCACATGTTGCTGGCCATCGCCTCTGAGGCTCAGAGGGAGTTTCGCAGTGCCGAGCGTGAATACGAGCTGGCAATCGAACACGGATTTCCCTCTGTACGAGTGTTGGAACAGGAGTTGACTGCGGTTGACGCCTACGCGAAACTCGCCCGAATTCTGCGCGAGGAGTCTGGGAAACCCCGTGAAGCGGACCAAATGTATCGCGACCTTGTGAGGGCGCATCCGGAATCGTCCGCAGCCTACCTCCGTCGGGCTCTTTATCGCCGCCAGTACGGGCTGATCCAGGATGCCGTCGAAGATGCCCGGCACGCGATGGAGCTCGCTCCCGACGATCTCGATGCTTGCCTCGTTGCGGCTGAACTGGCTTTGGCCGCAAAAAGTCCTGAAGAGGAACTTAAGTCGCTCCACGACCGACTGGAGTCCCTGGTTGACTCGCATCCGGATGATGCACGCGTCTATCACATGCTCGCAGTGTTTGCGCGTCGACAAGGCGAGACGGATCAGGCGATCAATACACTCGAAGAAGGGATCGAGCAGAGCGGCGAAGATTCGAGTTTGATAGCGCTGCTGATCTCTGACTTGCTGGATCAGGGAGATATCAAGGGGGCACGAGAGCAGCTCGAACGGCTTCAATCTCAGGAAGGCTCGGAGGATCGTGAGTCACCACTCCTGGATTACCTCGAAGGCAGTGTGTTGTTACAGGCAGGTCAGCCACGTGATGCCTTAGACAAGCTTCGCTCCGCCCGCACAAAGTCGCTCACAAATCCAACTGTGTCGCTCACAAATCTAACTGTGTCTCAATTGGCGAGCCTGCAGGTGGGTCGCTGCTATCTTGCCATGGGACTGGCGGAACGAGCGCTGGCTGAGTTTCGCAGCGTGCAGCAAGATAATCCGGAGTCGGTCGAGGCGCAGCGGGGGGTGGCGCTGGCGCTGATGGCGACTGGCGACGACTCAGAGGCCGTCCGCATCTTGCGTGATTTCCCTTCTGGGAACATCCAAGCGGCGGTCGAATTGGCACAACTGGAGTTGCGGGTTGTGTTGAGACGCCCTGCTGAGCAACGCAATTGGAAAGCCGTCGAGTCGGCCGTGCAGAAGGCCAGAGTGATCGAGCCTGATTCGCCTGATGTTTGTCTTGTCCAAGCGACGATGCTGCTCGCACAAGGCCAGACAGACGAAGCACGGACCGTCTTGAAGACGGCGAGCGAGTCTTCACCTGACGATCCGAGAATCACAACTGGGTTAGCGCGGCTCGCCCTGCTTGAACAGAATTTCGAGATGGCGCGCGGGGTCTTGGAGGAATTCGAAGCTGACAATCGACGCCATCCCGAGATCGACGCGACATGGCTTCAATACTGGCGGCAAGCAGACGAGAATGAGTTCCGCAGACTCTTGGAGGAGATTGAGCAGCGGGAGTATCCTGATCATCCAGCCGCATGGTCCAGCTTGCGAGCGATTGTCGCTGCGGCCTATGCGGAGCTGGGAGATCAGGCGGGGAGGCTCCGCGTCATGAAGGCGATCGCCGATTCGCAACCTGACCAAGTGGAGAACTGGTTTCGACTGCTCGGGATGGCATTGGAGGTGGGCGACGACGACATCCGAGCAGATGCGATGAAGAACCTGCTGCAGATCGATGGCGAAGACGGCTCCTACATGCGTTGCGCGAAAGCGATGTGCCTGATCCAGGACGCTGAGAAAGGTGGTGATGAAAGCTCCCTCGCCGATGCGCAAAAATTACTGACCGATCTTGCGTCGGAACGTAGCGACTGGTTGCCTCCACTCATCCTGCTGGGACAGCTGGCAGTCCAAGCGGATCAGCGAGAAAAGGCTGTTGACTGGTTTCAACAGGCCATCCTGAACGGACATCGTGATATCGCTACGCTGCGCCTCACGGCGAATCTGCTCATCGATCTCGAGCAACCCCAGGATGCGATCAAACTGTTCGAGAGAATTCGGAGTGAATCCACGGGACAACTCCGCAACAATTTGAACCTGCTGACATTCCAACTGCAGGCGAGCCAGGACCAGACCGGTGAGTTCCTGCGGAAATCTGTGCCCGCACTTCTTAAGAACATGAGTGATGCGGGGAGCGGCCTGGCCCGTGGCCAATTGCTCTGGGCGAAGGGACAGCTTGACGATGCGGAAGCCGTTTTTCGCGAGGTCGCGGCAGCAAACCCGTCGCAGCCAACTGGCTGGCTCGTCCTGATCGACTTCCTCTCCCGTCGAGGGGATTCGGCAGGGGCGACGAAAGTCTTGGCTGAAGCGGAACCTGGACTGCGTCAATCAGGTGAGATGATTGCTCTGGCAGGGTGCTATGAGTTGTCCGGAGACCGAGAGCGGGCAGAACAGGAATTACAGACTCTGACTGAGGTGGAGCCGGACAACGCAGCGGCACGAGTCGCACTGGCATCACTTCATGTCCGCTCCGGACAACCGGACAAAGTTGAAAGTCTCCTGCGACCGCTCCTGGACGCCACTGACCAGTCCGGTTCGGTCAACCTAACCACAGTCCGCCGACTCCTCGCAACTAGCATCGCCTTCACATCATTCGCCAAGTTCGAAGAAGCACTCAGACTCGTGCAGGAGAACATCGACGTCTCTGTCGAGCGTTCGACCGACGAGCGGCTGAAGGCTCGACTACTGATCGGCCACACGCATCCAGACTTCGTTCAAGAAGGGCTGAGATTATTTGACATGGTGGCGAAAAAGGTCGCTCTGAACGTTACGGAAGAACTCTTGCTTGCACAGGCATATGATCGGATGGAGGAGTACGCCGCAGCTGATCGGGCTTGGGCGAAGCTGCTGGACGAACATGCATCGGACGCCAGGGTGATCGAGGCCACTGTACGTCGGCAGCTTCAGCGAAACCCCGAAGGCGACTCGACCGCAGACGTCGGCAAACTCCTTCGACTGATCCCGAACGGAGCGTCCGGAGTTGAACTGAATTCACGCATTGATGTCCGGAATGGAGACGTCGATCAAGCGATCGCTCGGCTTCGGGAGTTCTGCGACACTGCTGAGGAGGCGGAACAACAGCAGCGCATCCTCCAAGTGGCAGGTTGGCTTGCCGACATCGCGTCATCCACATTCGTGGATTCAGACATTCGTGACCGACTGTTTCGCGAGGCCGATTCCCTGCTACAGCCATTGGCGTCATCAACAGCAGCAGCAGCAATGCAACGCGCCTCTCTCCTCAGTCAGGAGGGACGGCTATCGGACGCCCTCGATCAACTGGAGCAGGTGCAGCCTCCGTTGTCGGAGATGCAAAAAGTCGCGTCTGGCGTCAATTGCATCCAATTCGTGGATCATGCCAATCCCGCCGTACGTCGCGTGGAGGAGTGGGCCGATGCGATGTATACAGACAGCCCGAATACCATGTTGGCCATTCACTTCAAGGAAGCGGTGTGCCGTCGACTTGGTCAGTATGACTTGGCAACCAAGCTGAACCACCAAATTCTGGAGATGGATCCTGACCAAGTAGCCGCGCTGAATAATCTCGCCTGGCTGCTTGCGACGCAGGAGGGCAATCACGCTAAGGCCTTGGATTTGGTCAAAGATGCGATCAAGAAATCCGGGCCTTTCTTTTTCCTGCTGGACACCCGCGGACTCATTTACCTCGAAACTGGCCAGATCAAGGAAGCGATCAAAGACTTCGAGACTTCGTGGTTGCAGCGAAACTTGCCTGTGACGAAGTTCCACCTTGCCAGGGCACTTGCTCAGTCCGGCGAGGCTGCCGCCGCAGAAGAGCAACTGAGCGAGGCCATTGACAGGGGCCTGCAGACATCAATGCTCGAAGTTGCAGAGGTTCCCCTCCTGAAACGACTGTGCTCAACATTCGAATTGCAGATCCCAGACCGTTGAACGACTCTGATGCGTTGACCGTTTTGCTCACTCCCATTCCGCAGTGCACAAAGTTGCACATCGCCAAGCTGAAGAACACGATCGGCGCCGACACTGATGTTGACGTAATTCTATTTGCTGAAAACTAAGTGTGTCGAGTTAAATAAACGAGGGATTGCCTCAACCTGCTGTCAACAATCACTGGATTTCAACTGACACTGAACAGTTGGCGATCATCGAATCGACGCACGGCGGAGGAACAGAACGACTGTGGAAATGAGCAGCAGTCCGACTGACATCACGAGGGCCGTTGGTACTTCGGCTATGCCACTTCCAGTTCTGACGAGCCGGTTCAAGATCAACTGCCCATCGTCAGCTCGGACGGCTTTGTCGACCAATACCGGCTCACACACGTGGCAGGTGTCTACGATGGCCAGCCGTTGCAGCTGTTCGTTGACGGCGAACTACAGTCACAGTCAAGGGCATTTCGTCCGCCCGACTTCCGGAAACGCAGCCAGTTCTGTCTCGGCGGTCGACTCAACGAATATCGCCGCTCAGACTTCCCCTTCAGCGGCGTGATCGACGCCGTGCGCATCAGCGTGGGAGCCCGCTACACCGACAACTTTGAGCCACTCGTCGCCTTCGGCTCGGACGCCGACACACTCACGCTGTTTACGTCGGAGACGGCCTTCGGCAAGGCAGCGATCGACTACTCCGACCATCCCATCAACGACCGCCTGCACAACACCGAATGAGTCAAGCTCGGCACGCTTCCACACCAGACGCCAGGAGTCCCACAAGTTGTGCCTGCAGCGGGGAGATCGGTTCTGCGTCGCCCTCATTCAATTGATGTCGACGATCACCGAAAAGGGCTCCGACAACTTCGTCATCGCGATTCAGAATAGGTGTAGCGACCACTACTGAGATCCCGGAGAGACTGTCCACTTGCGCTGAGGTATTGGGCAATTCCCAGACAGCTTGTTTCTCCTCAGCGACGGTCAACAGGACCTGGCGACAGGGCTGCCTGTTCCCATCTGAAGTGGAAGGTGGCCAGACCACTTCGTTCCGCCACTGTTGAGACTCCGTGTACAGCAACACTCGCCCCGAGTCTAAGCCGGCCATCTCCACGAGTGCACGGGCTGCATTTTGGAAGAAGACGCCTGGGGTTCGCGCCAAGTTGATGGTACGAGCCCTTTTCTCGGAGGTGATTGGGGGGAGTGTAATAGGGAAAAGCAGATGAGATCGTGGATCACCTGACGTCGACGGAAACGCGAATCAAATCAGTTGCGACGCCTGGTCTCCAACAATCCGCAGGCATCAGCCTGATTCCGTTCCATCTGTAATCCCGCGTCATCCCATCCGAGTTTCCTTCTTCTGTCCACACGTTATTCGGTGCCATGCTGAACGTCGGGCCGCAGAGTATGGAATCTCAGACACCATTGTATAATGATTGCAAGCCGACAGAATGGCTGGGGCGAATATCACAAAGCCAGTCAACGACACGACCTTGTGTGTGCATTAAGGTGTGTGTCGCATGAGCTTCCATGAGTGCGACGATACCAACATCCGATTCGGCTGAGCGGCCTCGGCTGCCTCGCACGATGACCGATTGGCTTCGTGTTTTCGGCCCGGGCGCCATCATCGCTTCGCTCACCATTGGTACCGGCGAGTTGATTTTTTCGACACGCGGCGGCGCACTGTTCGGTTATCACATTCTGTTCGTCTTCACGATCATTTCGTTGCTGAAGTGGGGGCTTGTGGTTTCGACGAGCCGCCACATGATTCTGACTGGAGTGCATCCGTATGAGCGGATGATCGAGTTACCTGGCCCACGCGGCTGGCTGCCGATCGCGCTGCTGCTGATGATGACTTTCTGTATGCCGATTTGGATCAGTTTTCATTCCGGAGTTCTCGGCAATCTGACATCCTGGCTCACCGAAACGCGGGGTCTGTTGAACGGAGGCATGGATTACGTCTGGGGAGCCGGGATTCTGACCGGTGTCCTGATCCTGACAGCCGCCGGTGGTTACACGATTCTCGAACGCGTTCAGATGTTCGTCGTGACGGCGATGATCTTCTGCTCCGGGCTGACTCTGGTTCTCTACAACCCCGACTGGCTCCAATTGATTTTGGGCGTCGTCCCCAAACCGCTGTCGTATCCGGAATGGCTGCCGGAGAAGTATCCCGAGATCGCCCGTCATTCGGTATGGGTCGAGACGACCCGCTATGTCGGCGTGATTGGTGGCGCGGGCTTCGATTATCTCGCGTACACGTCATGGCTGAGAGAAAAGAGCTGGGGAGTCCTCCCCGGAAGGGCAACGCCCGGGCAGCTGGAAGAGATTGCGGCAGATCCTGATCACGAAGTGCGGAAGTGGATCAACGCCCCGCTGGTCGACTGTGCCATCAGCTTCGCCCTGATCGTGGCATTCAGCGCGGTCTTCGTTGCATCGGGGGCCATGATCCTGGGACCGGAAGAAGTCGTGCCGGATGAGGACAGCCTGCTGAACCTGCAGGCCCGATTTGTCACGCGGATTCATCCTCTGCTGCTGCCGCTGTATGTGATCGGTGCGTTCCTGACGATGCTCGGCACGCTGTACGGGACGCTCGAGATTTCCTGCGCGATTGCGGACGAAATCGTGCGATCATTCTTCCCGATCTGGACCGATCGCTCAGCAAAACGATTGCGTCGCGTCGTTCTCATTTGGTGTGCCTCGTGGGGATTTGGCATTCTTGTGTGGTTGTTCGTGCGGCAGGCAAGTCCGGTCGAGTCACCCGCAGCTGACGTCGCTTCAGCCACCAATGTCGATGCGTCCGATCGGGAGTCTTTTGCTGCACCGACTAAGGGATCGCCTGATGAAGCGCAAGCCTTGAGCGCAGAGCCTGCGCGGAGGAACAAGCCACGTGTCCTGCTCGCGGTCCTCACACCAGTCAATCTCTTCACGGGCGTGCTCGCTTGCGGTCTGATCTGTATTGTTGTGATCTGGATGGACCGCCGCTGGCTTCCTCACAGACTTCAGCCGCCATTTTGGATGACCGCGCTAAATGTCGTTTCTGCGGCAGTCTTCTTCGGACTGGGCGTCAAGGGGTATGCCGACAACGAGAACCGAGTCATCGTTGTCAGCGGTCTCGTCAGCATCTTCCTGTTCGCCATGATTGTGGCGGTCGTGGTTGGTCCCCGTTTGCAGGCAATGCAGTCTCATCAAACATCAACAGAAGGAGATCAGGAAACATGACAAGGTCATCACGAATGGCAAGTTGGTGTCAGATCGTTCTGGGTGCCGTTGCAGGAGCTGCACTTGTCAGCGCTGCGACGTGGGCAGCTGGCGAATCAAAGCCGGCGGCAGTCAATCCAATTGGCGAGAGGTTTTGGCCGTCTGAATTCGGAGCGGACGACCAACGCGGCGCGACAAACCGCATCACCCCCTCAAAGGTCGTCAGCGCGGCGCGACTTGTGAAGACGGGGCAGGTCTTTCAGTTGGGTCGAGTGTATGAACACGGCATGCCGATCCCCGGCAAACGGCACTTCAGCCTGACGATCCCGGGATTGCCGACCGGACTGCCGAGTGGTTCCAACCAGATGGTTTCGAATGACGAACTGGTCAGTGGCGAGATCGGTCAGGTTGGAACTCAGTTCGACGGACTGGGCCACGTCGGCGTCCGTATGAATGGCGAAGACTATTTCTACAACGGCAACAAACTGTCCGAGTTTGGTGATCCCTACGGATTGAAGAAGCTCGGTGTCGAAAACGTTGGCGTGTTCTTCACACGTGGTCTTCTGCTTGACGTCTGCGCGCTACGAGGAAATGACCGTCTCCCAGCCGGATACGTCATTTCCCCCGACGAACTCGAATCCTGTCTGGCCAAGTCCAACCTGGAGATTCAGGAGGGTGACGTCGTACTCATTCGAACCGGACACGGCAAACTGTGGATGAAAGACAACGAGATGTACGGGGCTGGCGAACCGGGCATCGGACTCGCGGCGGCAAAATTTCTGACGGATCGAAAGGTCTCGATGATCGGAGCCGACACATGGGCCATCGAAGCCGTGCCGCACGAACGAGACGACCTGTCATATCCGGTGCATCAATGGGATTTGACGAAGAACGGTGTGTACCACATTGAAAATCTCGATCTGGAGCAACTGGCCGCAGACGGAGTTCACGAGTTTTGTTTCGTCTTCAGTCCACTCAGGCTGAAGGGGGCGACGGGTTCACCCGGGAATCCGATTGCGATTCGATAGTTCTCACTTCGTCGCAGAACTCATGAGAGTCCAGCTACCCGAATCCCATCCCGCCAACGGAACCCAACTCATGACTGACGGCATCCAACAGATCGACTACGGCATGTTTATCATGCCATTTCATTCACCGGAGAAACCTCTCGCACAGGGCTACGATGAAGACCTTGAACTGATCATTCTTGCAGAAGAACTGGGCTTCAAAGAATTCTGGATCGGCGAGCATCACACGATGAAGTACGAAACCATCGTGATGCCCGAGATGTTCATTGCCCGGGCACTCGGCGAAACAAACACGATCCGCATGGGGCCGGCTCCCGTCTGTTTGAATCAGCACCATCCGGCGATGGTCGCAGGCCGACTGGCGATGCTCGATCATCTGTCGAAGGGACGGCTGAATCTGTGCTTCGGCAACGGCAGCGTGACGGCGGATCAGGAACTGTTCGGAGTCGATCCGAAAGACGGTGGGAAGATGGCTGTCGAGGCGATCGACGTGATCCTTGATTTGTGGTCGCACGATCCGCCCTACGAACACAACGGCGAATTCTGGCAGTTCCAGTTGAAGGATACGGTCGATGAGGAATGCTTGATCGGCTTCATTCACAAACCCTATCAGCAACCGCATCCGCCAATCGCCATGCCCGGAATGAGCCGCAATTCGTTCAGCATGAAAGTGGCTGGTCAGCGCGGGTATCAGCCTTTTGCTCATTGCCTGGTCACTGGCGACGTGGTCGCCGATCAATGGAAGACATACGCCGTAGCGGCCGAGGAAGCGGGACGCATGCCGAATCGTTCTGACTTCAAAGTTGCACGTTCAATCTTCCTCGCAGACACCACGAAGGAAGCGGTCGAACGCGCCCGCACGAATTCTCTCGGCCGGAATTTCGAGTACATCGGCGGACTGTTCGACAAAGGACTCGGACGGCAGATCTACAAACGTGATCTTGACATGCCCGATTCCGAGTGCAATCTGGATTTCCTGATGACTGAGCAAATCATCGCGGGCGACGTCGACGAAGTTCTGCGGCGGCTGTTGATGCTGGTGGAAGAGACCGGCGAATTTGGCACACTGGTGCTGATGAGTTACGACTGGGACGACAAAGACGCTTGGGTGCGAAGCATGGAGTTGTTCGCGAATGAACTGATGCCGGCACTCAACAAGGCCGTGTGCGGAGTCACCGTTTGACCCCATGCGTTCTTCTCAGCTTCGAACCAGTCGGGAGGCGAGGTTGTTGTGGCCGCCGACATCTGTCAGGCGACGGTCCCGTCCCTCGAAATAATAAGTCAATTCTTCGTGATCGATGCCGAGGAGACCAAGCATCGTCGCTTGAAGATCGTTGACGTGCACCTTGTCATGCACTGCGTTGAATCCAAAGTCATCGGTGGCACCGATCGTCTTGCCACCGACAATGCCGCCGCCAGCCATCCACGCACTGAAGCCATACGGGTGATGGTCGCGTCCGTTGGGTCCCTGTCGAATTGGCGTACGACCAAACTCACCGACCCACACCAGCAGCGTGCTGTCGAGCAATCCGCGTTGCTCCAGGTCCGTGATGAGACCGGCAATCGGCTGATCAATCTTCTGTGCCTGGGCTTCGTGGTTGCCTTTGCAGTCGCCGTGAGCGTCCCAGCCTCCGGAGATGAGTTGCACATATCGAACTCCTCGCTCGACCATACGGCGCGACATCAGGCACATTTTTCCAAACCGCGCCGACGGACCGTCATCGACTCCGTACAGTTCCTGTGTGGCTTTCGTCTCACTCGACAGATCGATCAGTTCGGGGGCTGCGGATTGCATGCGGAATGCCAGTTCATAGTTGGAAATCCGTGCTTCCAGTCGGCTGTCTCCGAGCCGTGTCTCCAGGTGTTCACGGTTCCATGAGTTGATCTGATCGAGCAATAATCTCTGTTCATTGGCTGTCACATCAGCTTGACGTTGCAGATTCTGAATCGGGACTCCCTCTGCGCGCATGGCAGTCCCCTGGTAGACAGCCGGGAGAAAGCCGGACGAGTACATCGACGCACCGTTGCGAAAGATGCTATCGGTCATCGCGATGTAGGACGGCAGATCGTCGCTTTCGCAGCCCAGCCCGTAGGTCACCCACGCTCCAATGCTGGGGTGGCCGAGCAGGCTCGTCCCCGAGTGCATCATGATCATGGCTGAGCCGTGGATGAATAGTTCGTGATACATGGACCGGATGATGGCCAGCTTGTCAGCGTGCTGGCTCAGATAAGGAAACAGGCTCGAGATTTCCTGGCCGCTTTCGCCGTGTTTCTGAAAAGGAAACTGCGAAGCCATGACCTTCGCATCGGCTGTGTTGATCTGAGCGAGATCGAAGTTGCGAAGACTCTCCGGCAGTAGTTGCCCGTCGTATTGATTCAAGG
Source organism: Planctomycetaceae bacterium (assembly GCA_029259815.1). Classification (GTDB taxonomy): domain Bacteria; phylum Planctomycetota; class Planctomycetia; order Planctomycetales; family Planctomycetaceae; genus JAHBXU01. The sequence continues at coordinate 12,753 of JAJDEJ010000165.1, forward strand.
CTGGCTTATAGTCAAACGTCTCGAGGTGGCTGGGACCTCCCTGCATGAAGAGGAAGATCACACTCTTGGCAGTGCTGGGAACGTGCGGTGGGAGCGGGGCCAACGGGTTCCTTGAGCGTCGTTCCGCAGCCAAAGAATCGGCGGAGAGCATGTCACCGAGTGCCAGAGCGCCCAACCCAAGGCCTCCGTTGAACAGGAAATCACGGCGGGACTGGAATCGTGTCATGGTAGGATCTCATCCGAATCAGTCGTCAGTCGATGAATGCGAATTCCGAGAGGTTGAACAGGGCCAGGCAGAGCTTTGCCAGCGCCTGCGCTTGGGCCGGCGAGACGGAATCCAATGATTCCGGCGGGTCCTTTAATGGGGCAGATGATCCTTCCTCCAGCACTTCAAGCAACCGAACCGCTGAAGTGGATTCTTCGTCCGTCGGTGGCCGGCTGAGAGTGATTCGCCATGCGCGGTCAATCTGAGCCGCTCGATCATCGCCGGCTTCTTTCACCACACGACCGGTCATGTGCATCGCCTGGCGGAAGACGGATTGGTTGTTGAGTCCCCATAAGGCCTGCGGTGCGACGGTGGTTACGTCGCGCACAGGACAGCTCTGAGAATTAACCGGCGTATCGAAGACCTCGAACATCGGGAACTTGAAGTTGCGTCGTACTAAGATGTAAATGCCGCGGCGAGTATGTTGAGTCGGATCGGCTGTGACCACCCAATGCCATTTCTCGCGTAATGATGCAATCTCGTCAGAGGCGAGTGGCGGAACAACAGGAGGACCTCCCATCGTCATGTTAATTGTCCCTGCCGCTGAGTGCACGGTGTCCCAGAGTGCTTCGGCTTCGAGCCGCCTGCGATTCATCCGCCAGAGCAGTCGGTTGTCAAAGTCTTTCGCCAAGTTCTGATCAGTGCCAAACTGGCTGCTCTGGCGGTACGTGGCTGAGTTCATGATGAGCCGATGCAGGTTTTTAATCTTCCAGCCGTCCGCGACGAAGCCTGTTGCCAGCCAGTCGAGTAACTCCGGGTGAGACGGTGATTGCCCCATGATGCCGAAGTCGTTTGGCGTCTCGACGATGCCGCGGCCAAAGTGCCAATGCCAGATGCGATTGACTATCACTCGGGCCGTCAGCGGGTGATCCTTCCGGGTCAGCCAGAGGGCAAGTTGCTTTCGAGCGGAGTACGGCTCCGGCAGTTCCGGTGACGTCGTTGTCGCCGTAGCCAGTGACACTGGGAGAGCCGCGCGCATTCGGTCTTGCGGTTTGTGAAGCTCACCGCGGTCAAGTAAGTGAACGTGCTTGA
>JAJDEJ010000166.1 GCA_029259815.1 Planctomycetaceae bacterium
CGGCCCGGGGGTCGACCAGATTCTGGCGACCGAGAACGCGGCGGGCGACATCCTGTGGGCCCTGGCCGACCATCAGGGAACCGTGCGGGACTGGGTGACGACGGACGACGCCTCTTCACAGAGTGCCGATCCCGAGCAGCACGTGACCTACAGCGCCTTCGGCCAGATTCTGTCCGCCACCACCATTGCCACGCTGCCGGTCTACGCCTACACGGGCCGTGAATGGGATGCGGACGCCGATCTGTACTACTACCGCAACCGCTGGTACGACCCGGTGATCGGCCGATTCGCCAGTGACGACCCCTCCGGCTTCGGTGCCGGCGACGCCAACCTGCAACGCTACGCTGGCAACAACGCCCCAAACGCCACCGATCCGAGTGGCCTCGCCCATCAGTACGCTCCAGGGGATGTCTATAATAGTGGAGCAAGAGTCTCGAAAAACGGCGCCTTCATAACACTGAAAGATCCGATTAGGGATGCAAGCGGGCAGCTCCGGAAGCGAGTGCATTTGAGAAATGGTACTGTTGACTTCACACCCTTCTCATCTGGCCATGTTGAAATTGCCCTCACCGGAAACAACAAGTTTGATCAATCTCAGGCAAGACAAGCCTATCGGCTAAAATACGGCATTGACCCGCCGGGTGGAAATACGTTCCACCACGATGGCCTGAAAACCCGCCTCGGTGCGACGAACGGAAAACAAATACTTGTGGGGCGCATGCAATCAGTTCCATCAAAATTGAATAGTTCACACTCGCTGCCGGTGATAGTACCGAGACAGAGGAACCTCTTCGTATTCTCATCGATGATCGTGTTCTCATTGAAGTTCCGTGACCCATCCCATCGGTGAGTTGGACCTCGAACCGCCCCTAGGGTGCTGGTGAAGCTGCCTCCTGTTCGAGCTGATCTGACATGAACTGAGCATTGCGTTTGCGTTCGATTCTCTCAGCCGCTTCCGTCACGAGTAAGACGGCGGCGATGAAACGCCCTGCGCATCGCAGAATGACCGAATCGACTGACCGCTCTGCTGCTGTCGTTCAATTAGATCGCACCAGAACTGCTCATGTTCCGAGCGGCTCAGCATGGGGTGTCTGGCCACGACCTCTCCTCATCGATGATGTGTGGACGACGAGAAGAGCGTACCATGGCCGGCAGGATGCGGTTCCTGAGACGGATACGCATTCCTCGATGTGACAGCTGATCTGCTGCAATGTGTCTGTATCGACGATTCCAACAGCAAACGCCCGCAGAACAGTTCGATTTGGGCAGGCTGACACTTGAGAATCCATCATCACGGCCTCATGCTTGATTCGCAGACACTCATGTTAACGTGATCGCGTTACACTGGATACAAGTCGCATTCCTGAAGACATTTAGAGCAAGCACTTCAAGCAACATTCCTCTCGGGATGAGATTCAAACCTCAGTGTGTAACGGCTCTCCGTTAAGTCTTGTGGACAATGATCTGAGCCCATCGAACACAGGAGAACCCAATGAACCACAATCGACGACAGTTTCTGCAGGATGTGAGCAACGGAATGCTGATCGCTGGACTCGGAACAGGCCTAGCTGGCGATCTGGGAATCTCGACAGCTTTCGCGGAACAGGGGGATACATCGCTCACGTTTGGCGATTTGCATCCACTTGTCGGGCTGATGCAAGAAACGCCTGTCGACAAGTTGCAGGCGACACTTGTCAGTAAACTCCAACGTGGCGAGACCGATCTGACGCGGTTGATCGCCGCTGCCGCACTCGCCAATGCTGAGACGTTTGGCGGACAGGACTACGTCGGCTTCCATACGGAGATGGCGCTCATTCCCGCTCTGCAGATGTCCAACGAATTGCCGAGCGAGCGGAAGGCATTGCCTATCCTGAAGGTGCTGTACCGCAACACAGAGCGAATTCAGAACGGTGGCTTCGCTGGTACCAAACGGCTCAAGCAGGTGCGACCGCTCGAAATCCCAACCGGTGCGGAAGAGGGGGAACTGTTGTTGGAGGCGTCGCGTGCAGGCGACATCGAAAAAGCCGAACGAATCTTCGCCACGTCAGCAAATCGCTCGTTGGAGGACGCTTTCAACGCGTTGTTGTGGGCGATTCAAGACAACGCCAACGTGCATCGCTTTGCGATCGCCCATCGAGCATGGTCGCTCATCGACGTTGTCGGCACCGAGCATGCTCATACGATTCTCCGGCAATGTGTCCGATTCTGCGCTCATCAAGAAAGCGGAGTCCAGAAGTACTTCTCGAAAAGGAACCTACCGACCGATCCGATGAGACCATTGATCACGAAGTTACTCGATCAATATCACCTGCTCGATCATCCGACGGGAACTCGTGAAGCAGACGATGCCTGGCTCGAAGAAACGTCTCGATTCATTTACGAACATAATAATGCTGACTCGATGGACGCTGTAGCGGCGGCATTGGCCGAAGGGATTGCTCCGGAATCAATTGGACAGGCGATCTCACTCGCAGCGAACCAACTCGTCCTTCGCCAAGATCGGCTCAATCAGGACAGTTGGCGCGTCCACGGTGCAACTCCCGGTGTGCATGCCAGCGATGCGAATAACGCATGGCGGAACATGATCAGACACACCAACCATCGCAACGTGGTCGTCGGTCTGATGGTCAGTGCCTACAACACCGGCGGGTCCCAATGCTTCTCGGACTATGAAGCTCTGCCGCATGCTGAGCATGTGGAACAACTCCAGGCGAAGGACGCCCAGTCACTGCTCGGCTCAGCGGAGGAAGCGATCCGTTCGAACGACCAGACACGAGCAGCTGCTGCCGTTGCAGTGTATGGAGATCAAGGGCACAACGTCCGTCCCGTCTTTGACCTCATGCTGCGATACGCAATCAGCGAAGATGGCCGGCTCCACGCTGAAAAGTACTACCGCACAGTCGTTGAAGAGTTCGCGACGACCAGTCCGACATTCCGTTGGCGTCAACTGATCGGCCTCGCCCGGGTCTCTGCGAGTGCCTACGGATACGACGTCGACGACAACCGTGGCCACCGCGCCCCAGGATACGACGAAGCTTGCCAACTACTCAAACTATCGACGTAAACGATTGACGGAACAGAGCATCATTTGAGCGCAGCGAGAGTGATTGGCTTCGACTTGTACAAACAACGAGCACCCGCTGCGTCATACACATTTCACGTTACATAGTCCTGCATCACTGACACTTCGATAGTAAGCCAATCCAGTTCATATCGCTGCCGCTGATTTTTTTCGGTCTCTTTGGCACCTCAGAATTGATGAGAGATAGTTACGGTCTTTCGGTCACAAAAAGCAGGTGAGCAGATGGTTCAACGTGACAGACACAACGATACGGACACGGCCAGGCGAACGTTTCTGAAAACCTTAGGAGGCACCGCAGTGGCAATCTCAGTCAGCGGACCGTCAGTCCGCAGCGAAACTTCGACGACACAGCAGTTATCTACGCCGCAATCCGGAGGGGCACACAAAAGGGAAACACGTCCTCAACTGAGCGGGATCGATCCACAGCACGTCGAAAATGAGTATCGTTCTCGGAATCTCAATGTCTTAAGTGATGCCGACCTCTATCGTGAGGCGGCAGCGATCATTTCACCACCGCAGCAAAAAGGGATCAACAGTTTCGCTCTCCATGCACCGCTGGAGCTGTTAGCCCGTTACGGGTTGCTTCCGTTTGTGGAACCACAGGAGCGCCCATTGGCACGACTACAAATCGTAACGAGTGCGGCCACTTACGAATCCGGTGTCGAAACGGTCTCTCCAGCCGCCCCTGTCAAGGACTTTGTGAGTTGGTCAGCAGCACGACAGGACTTCTCGGATGTGCTGGTGGCTGGCGATAGCGATCGCCTGGAAGCGTTGATGCTAAAAGTCGCGGCACAATTCGGCACAACAAGCCTTGTCCGGCTGTTGACGCCGCAAGCACTCCCGACTCTGACCGGAGCCTCGCACTCCCACATCGGTCTATGGTTGCTGTTGAAGCATGGGGTGTCCGGTGATGTTGGGGACGCAGCACTGTTGAGGTCCGCTGTCCGCCGCGTCGCGGCTGACCCGGAAGGGAAGCTTTCCAGTTTCGACGGGATGTCAATGACCGACAACATGCCACTCGCGCAGCCGGCCAATATCATTGAAGCGGAAATCCTTGATAAACTTGCTCAACCGGAACGGGGTAAGAAGCAGCGTGGCGGCATTCGCAGACTGATGGAAGCTGGGGAAAGACAGGAAACCCTGATCGCCTCTTCGGCGAATTCGTGAATCATGCCCTCGACGATGAACAGATCAACGCCGCATTCCGAGCAGTCCTTCGAGTGTGCGCACACAGTATGCTGCAGGATGATATTTCTCAGGCGAAATTCGGTTGGAGCCATTGCCTGACGTTGCCTCAAGCGGCATGTGGACTGTCCAGCATGAACGTCGACCGGAAACTTGCATTGGCCGCCACGCTCGTCTGGATCACATCATACCGCACCATTATGAGCGAGCGGTCCCTCGACTTCTCATGGGTGCCATCACAAGCCAACGAACGACTGACAGTGTTGGAAGCCTTGGAGACGTCCCCGGTCGCGGCAGCCGCCCGTGTTTGGCATGCTTCGGAGACGGAAAGACCCCTGATTCGACAAACCCTGGCGACGCAAGCCTCGATTCGTAACGATCAACATCTTGTCAAATACACACGCGCTTGTTTGGATATGTGCTCGTTTGATCCGACGTATGAGCATCTTTACCTCGCCGCTGCCGCCCATCTTTGCGGCCTGTGGATTCAGGAGTGTCCCAAGCAAGGGATCCTGTCGAATCTACTCGACGGAAGAAGGACTTCCTAAGCACACTCTCGATCAGACACTGCGTCCTGTCGATGCAAGAGACTATTTCGCCTTCTGACTGATCGTCGAGCTTTCGCCAAGCCGGTGTGAGCACGAGGATCGTTGATCGAAATACGACTTTCGAGGCCTGTCATTCACGGCTATGCTGATCAGCTCCAGTATATTGAGTGCAACCCCAATGAGGTTCACCTTCGGTTCGAAGTTACGCTGGTCTACAAGCCAATTGATGCCGCAAATCGACGAATTGAATCAGCATCTCACAAACTCCTCCTGCCTGGGAAGGTGGTCTACGGTCAGTCCTGATTGCCGTTGAAATCATGCCCACTTTCGAACCGACAGGGAGCAAATCCAGTCAACACTTGCGCGCTCAGGACATTTCGTCCTTGGCTACTTCGACCGCTGAACAACCAACGTCGGTCACATCGATCGACAGCATTCGTGCAGGTAAGGCCGGCGAATCGACACCTGCCGATGTCGTCGTCAGGACACCCGGAACATCATTCCACTGGCCTTCGGCATTGACAGTGCGATGGCGGTTGGGCTGATCGTTAGTCTGTCGGCGGAGGCTCGGCATCGCGGTTTTGTGCTCGCGTCTCCCATATCCGTTGCATGCTCTGCAAGAGATCAGTCGTCGCTCGCTCGTTTTTGCAGAAGTCAAAAGTCTCCAGCGGTGTCTGCTCGCGGAGAATCCTGAGCAGGCCGCCGTGAATGCGTTGGACTTCTTCGGGATCGCGGGTGACTTCGAAGTGCGCCG
>JAJDEJ010000167.1 GCA_029259815.1 Planctomycetaceae bacterium
GTGCAACTCATGCGGTCACGAAGTCGGGAACAACGATGCAATTCTTGATTCTGTTCAGTCTACTGGCGAAATCCCTCGGGAAACTCGGCATTGACTGTTCACCCCCATGTTGTGCTATGCGCGGGGTGTGAACGGTTACAAGGGACCTGACCTCTTATCTGCTATCTGCTATCTGCTCTTCTGTTCTTCTGTTCTTATCTGTTCTCTTATCTGTTCATCTTCGCCGGGGGCGCGTCTGGACCGGGCGGAGGTCGTGCATGATGCGACCCAGATCAGCCGGACCGACACTTCGGTGGGCTACGGTCTGGATCTGTACGTCGGGCAATCCTCAATGACGACCGACATCAGCGTGACCAGTCTGAACGAGACGATCCGGGAACGCGAATTGACGTACGAGACGGTGGAGGGCTTCAGCAATTATGATCAGGTGGGGGTCACGCACACGTACACCCCCACCGATCACTGGATTAACTTCTTCGGCGACTCGAACAGCAGCTCGTTCCGGTTCTACCGGAATCTGGGGGTTGACCCCAGCGGGTATGTGCTGGACGAGTTGGATGGCGAGTGGGAGCTGTACGAACGCCGGGAGAAAGCGAATGGCGACATCGAATGGGCCTGGGGCACGGGCGGCACCTCCAACGAGAACACGAGCGGCCTCGAACTCGGCAGTGCCTTCAGCCCGAGCATCAACTTCAACCTGGGGAACATGTCCCCCTTCCTGCACTCGGGGTCCTTCGATCCGTTCTTGATCGGCCTGCAGGGGCTGGAGGTGATCCCACTCTCTGCTCTGCCGGGCGATCCCTACATGGGGACCGTTTCCACGTCGGACGGTGGCCACTGGACGATCTTCAACAGCGACAACTTCTACCGTCACCGCCGCTACGACGCGGACGGCAACTTTGTGGAGGAACGGACCGGCTTCCACGAACCGTTCAGCAACCCGTAGAGTGAAAAAAAACCGCCAACTCACAACGCATCAGATTGCAGTAGTTTGTGTCGATTCGCAACTCATGTTTTTAGATGTTGGGTTTGATGCGAATTGGAGATTACACGCGGGAATGTCGAGCGCCGAATGTTCGGCGCCGAACGAAGACGACCACCTTTGTCTGCTTAACTCAGTTCACTGTACGGAGCTTGTTGGCATTCAAAAGCCTTGTTTCGCAGGACGACGAGATCGGCTGAGTAATTCCACTGAACGGGATGGCAAAGACTCAGGGGAGTCGCGTTTGTACGTCAGTAGTCATCCGCCGCGCGAAGATGCTGGCTCACGCGATCCGTCGTCACTGGAGCATCGAGAACTTTCAGCACAGGGTGCTCGACGTGAGCTTCGGTGTCGAGCCTGTCGGCGAGCGCGCCGAACGAAGACGCCCGCCGCCAACAAGACCGCCACGGTGCGGCCAACCTCGCGGCTGTCCGCCGCCTGACCCTCAGCCTGCTCCGCCGGAACCAACACTCCGGCACGTCGCCAAATGCAAACGCATGGCCTGCGCCCTCGACCCCAACTACATACTCAAAGTCTTTCACACCGCCAAATTCGATGCGTAAGCCATGCCGTATTCCCTCCCCAGCAAAAGCAAGAAGCCGACGATTGCTCGCCGGCTTCCTGATCGTTGTCGTGTCGAACTAGATTAGATCGGCTTGACGTTCTCCGCACGCGGACCCTTGGGGCCGTGACCGGGCGTGTACGAAACTCGCTGACCCTCCTGAAGTTCTTCGTACTGAACTCCATCGAGGTTTGACATGTGGAAGAACATGTCGCTTGCGGAACCGGTATCAATGAAACCGAACCCCTTGTCTGTCAGCCGTTTAATCGTGCCTTCTGCCATCAGTCCTATTCCTGAAAAGTGAGTTGGCGACGGTGCTCGCAGCAAACACACTCAAGCCGAGCCGCCACCGAGTGCATCGTACCACCAGAGCCGCTCACGTCAACTCCACTCGTAAAAACAGGGCTATTGTGATGTCAAAATCAGTATTCGCCTCGCCAGCGAGCCGCACTGATCGTCGACCAGATGTGCATAATCCAGCCCATTGTTCCGAACGTGACCACCCACAAGATGGCTGCCAGCAGGAAGTGCACGAGCGCTGTCAGAATCCGGCCTTGGACAAGCTGCCCCAGTCCAGGTGCGAAGAAGCTGCACACCGCAGCGATCACGTTCCCTGTTGATCCCTGTCCTGTCATCGCAAACTCGTCGTGATATTGATCATGAGGGGAAGTGGCCATTATGTCGGAGTCTCCTGAATTGATTGCACGCTAACTAATCTGCCTTGCATCGTTATTCGCTCGATGGATGGGAATCTTGGCAGAAACTCTGATCGTTCAGCAGGTTTTCAACGACTCACTTGCGATCAAACGTGAATCCGCCTCCCTGGGCACCGACGACGATCGTCGAACCCTCCGGGAATTCGCCCGACAGGATCGCATTCGCCAGCGAATTCTGCAGCCGGCTCTGGATCACACGTTTAAGCGGTCGTGCCCCGTACGTGGGGTCATATCCTTCGTTGGCCAGCAATGTCTTCGCATCGTCACTCACTTCGAACATGTAATCATGCTCAGCGAGTTGCTGTTCGAGATGCGTGATCTGCAGGTCGACGATCTTGCGGATGTCGTGCCGATCCAGCGGATGGAACACGATGACCTCGTCCACCCGGTTCAAGAACTCGGGGCGGAAGTTCGCTTTCAGGGCCGACATGCATGTTTCACGGATCGCATCCTCGTCCCCCTCTTCCGCCATTTCGAGGATCGCCTGTGAACCGATGTTCGACGTCATCACCAGAATCGTGTTCGTGAAGTCGACCGTGCGGCCTTGGCCATCGGTCAGCCGGCCATCGTCCAACACTTGCAGCAGCACATTGAACACATCGCGGTGCGCTTTCTCAATCTCATCGAACAGCACAACCGAGTACGGCTGTCGACGCACGGCTTCGGTGAGACGACCACCCTCTTCATAGCCGACATATCCAGGAGGAGCACCAATCAACCGCGCGACCGAGTGCTGCTCCATGAACTCGCTCATGTCGATGCGGACCATGTTCCGCTCGTCATCGAACAGGAACTCCGCGAGTGCCTTGCACAACTCGGTCTTGCCGACACCCGTTGGGCCAAGAAAGATGAACGACCCGATCGGTCGTTGCTTGTCCTGCAACCCGGACCGCGAGCGACGCACAGCATTCGCCACTGCGGAGACTGCTTCTGACTGATTGATCATCCGCTGATGGATCAACGTCTCCATGTTGAGCAGCTTCTCTCGCTCGGTCTGCAACATGCGCGACACCGGTACACCGGTCCATGCGGAGACAACCTCTGCGATCTCTTCCGGTCCCACCTCCGTCCGCAGCAGCCGCGATTTCTCTTCAGTCGCTTCCTCCTCAGCGGCAGGCTCGGCGTCCTGCTCCTCCATCTGCTTGCGCAGTCCCGCTCGGCGCTGATCGAGTTCGAACAACTGTTGATAGTCCTTTTCGTCGATCATCTGCCCGACCGCCTGTTTCTCGCGGATCGAGGCTTCGAGCTGTGAGTACGCGAGGTCCGCCTGCTCCAACTCCTCGCGGACGTTTTTCACATCGCCGAGGCCCAGCTTCTCCGCCTCCCATTGCTCCTTGAGCGATGCGAGCTTCTGCTTGAGCTCGCTCATCTCCTCCGCGATGGCCGTTCGCTCCTTCTCAGCCGACTCTTCACCTTCCTCAGCGAGTTGACGGGCTGCGATCTCCAGCCGTGTCAGACGCCTCTGCACTTCGTCGATCTCAGTCGGAACTGAGTGCAACTCCATCGACACGCGTGAAGCCGCTTCGTCGACGAGGTCGATCGCCTTGTCTGGCAGGAACCGATCAGCGATGTAACGATCCGACAACGTCGCTGCCGCATCGAGAGCCGCGTCACGAATCTTGATGTCGTGATGCTTCTCATACCGCTCCTTCAATCCCCGCAGTATAGCGATCGTGTCCACGACCGACGGTTCCTTGACCAGCACCGGTTGGAATCGACGCTCTAGCGCCGCGTCCTTCTCGATGTACTTCCGATACTCGTCCAAAGTGGTCGCACCAATGCAGTGCAACTCACCCCGCGCGAGCGCCGGCTTCAACAGGTTGGACGCGTCCATCGCGCCGTCCGTCTTGCCTGCACCGACGACCGTATGCAGTTCATCAATGAACAGAACAATCTGTCCGCCTGCCTGCTCGACCTCTTTGAGGACAGCCTTCAGCCGATCTTCAAACTCGCCCCGGTACTTGGCACCGGCGATGAGTGCCCCCATATCGAGGGCGACGACCCGTTTGTCCTTCAGTACCTGCGGCACGTCACCCAGCACGATGCGGTTCGCCAACCCCTCGACGATTGCCGTCTTGCCCACGCCCGGCTCGCCGATGAGCACCGGGTTGTTCTTCCGCCGACGCGACAACACCTGTATCACACGTCGGATCTCAGCGTCGCGTCCAATGACCGGATCGATTTTCCCCTGCCGCGCCATCTCAACGAGATCGTGGCCGTACTTCTCCAGCGCCTGATACTTGTCTTCGGGATGTTGATCCGTCACGGTGTTCCCGCCCCGCACGGCTTTCATCGCCGTAAGAATGTCGTTTTCCTCGACACCATTGAGGGACATCAATCGCTTCGCCGCATCTTCAACTTGCGTCACACCAACGAACAGATGCTCGGTCGAGACGAACTGATCCTGCATCGAGTCCGCGAGCTTCTCCGCCGCGTCAAAGACCTTCATCAGATCGGCAGACGCCCCGACGTCCATGTTCGACCCGGTCGACGACGGCAGGCGTTCGATTTCAGAGTCGACCATCGTCTGAATCTGTGAGACGTTCGCCCCGATCTTGGCCAGAATCGCGCGCGGGATGCCGTCCGACTCGCGAAGTAGTCCGTGTAACAAGTGAAGGGGTTGAATCTGAGCATTCCCCTGCTCCTGAGCCAGCCCATGCGCATTCTGCACGGCTTCCTGAGCTTTGGCGGTCAATTTTTCGGGTCGAAATGCCATCGGCTTGCCTCTTACGTTCGTGGGACGAATGAGTCATCACAATGTGAAGGGAATGAGACACCACCTCGAAAGCAAGCCGCATGCCGAACGTCAGATTTGAAATCTCATATCTCATATCTTCCATCAGGGAAATAGGTTGCGTCACATCGAACAACGCGGCCCCATTACGAAAAATGCCATAATGGCACTGCCCTAGTCGATGAGGCACTCCCGTCGATGCTGCCATTGTGGCATTTCCCCATCTTGGGCCCATCCATCGCTTGCGGATTAGCACGCTGAAACACCCATAGGCGTCCTGGTCGTGCTAAGCCGCAAGCGACCAACGAAGCTGCCACATCAAACGGGCCAAGATCACTCGTCCCCATCCGGCATGAAGCCCACGGACATTTCCATCCACGAGCCACAACTGCACCCGCCGCCTCCCTCTGGTGAGAGAATCATCCCGGACGCGGGGATCGTGCTCAGCCAGCACCCCGGACGCATGCGGTCCCAACTCGACATGCTGCCACTGAGCGTGTTCCACATCGTGATCTCGGTTGTCCGAAAGATGAGAGACTGAGTCGTCGCGGCATATGTGCCGCACTTGCCCTTGGGCATCTCCAGCGACTGAATCTCTCCGGTCGCCAACTCCATGACCTTCGGTTTGACGTACACCATGCCGCCGACGATCGCCGGTCGCTGAATGGCCTTGCCGTGATCGCCCTTCTTCTCGAACCAGTCGAACGTCTGGGTCCAGCGATGCGTGCCGTCGGTCGCTTCGTATGTCGACACCTCGAATTGATTGTTCGTCGACGCATTGATCACAAGGGCATCAGCACCCGCTGCCAGATAGAAGGCGACCTTCCCGTCCGCCGTGTCGAGTGGCTGCTCCCACACCTTCTCCCCCGATTGCAGATTGAGAGCGACAAGGAACTGCTGTTCCCATAACTCGTCAGAGCCCACACGACGGGCTTGTGACTGTTTGACCTGCGGATGACGGCATTCGACAAAGTACACATGGTCGGCGGCGACCGTGATCGACGAGTTAATGATCACTCCCTCTTGATACGACCAAGCGTCGCTTCCGTCCGCCTTGTGCTTCGCGAATAAGCCGTCACTGCACACCTTGAACGTCGCCGGGCCACTGCGAGCGTCGTACCAGCCAGCCCCTGCGTCTCCCCAGAAACTCGTGAACGCTGTGCCTGCCTTCACCGCACTGCCGAGCAGCAGGTCGCCCTCCTGTGCGATGAATCCCCAGTCGTACGACCAGTCCTCTCGTGAGCCGTCGACCACTGGATGAAACACAGCGATCTCGCCCGTCGCCGCGTCAATCTGCCAGCACTTGTCACGCGCGGCGATGTACACGAATTCCTCGTCCGCGCACCAGTTGCTGCAATCGCGGGGCATGTTGAACCGTTCCAGCGACGGAATCTCCAACGCCCAGATCACTGTGCCGTTGAAGGCGTCCAAAGCGATGATGCGATGCAGCCCCTGCACAAACAGACGACTGCTGGTCGACAGGGGTGACGGCTTGCGACCGTTCCGATCCGGCTGAGCACGCGGACCGGGACGACCGATCCACTGCACATTCATCTCGCTGGTCGTGCTCGCCCCGGAGAGTTCCTCCCCGCCGAAGGCTGAGTTATCCGCGCGTCCATACAAATGCGACCACTCCCCCGCGCCGTCCAACGGTGGGCGCACGGCGGTGAGCCAGGTGCCGTTATCAGCGGATTCCGTGTTTGGTTTGAGGCCGGTCTTCGAGATCGACTGTGAGACACCCGCAGCATCGAATGAGCCGTCGCCCGTCGGTCGTCCCAAACAAATCACTCCGCCATCAGGACGCAGCACCCGAAACATCTCCTCCGCCTCACCAACGGGATCGCCGTCGGTCAGCACGCGCTCGGAGACGATCAAATTGGCGATGCGGCCCACGAACGGCAGATCGTCGTACGAATCCACATGATGCACGGCGACGTGCGAGCCGTACACTCCGGCATTCAATAATGCCTGACGAGCAGAGGCGACTTTTTCAGTATCCGTGTCGATACCGATCACGCGTAAGTCACTCTGCTTGACGAGTTCCCAGGCGAGTCGACCTTCTCCGTTGCCGATCACGAGGCACACACCTCGGTCGAACCCGCACTCACCCAGCATGTGCTTGGCGGCCGCTGCGATACGCTCATCCTCCGGGAAGGGTTGTGCACCCGCCGGAATCGTGGGCGAACTGAAGTTGAAGTGCGTGTCCAGTTCCAGTTCCAGCGAGTTCGAGACCTGTCCGTCGACCTCCTTCTCGATGAAGTAATGCAACATGCGATCACGAGGCAACTCGTCGATGATCAACTCGTGCGCTGTCTTTGGCTGTGCGTCCTCGAAACGTCGTGCGTGGCCACGGTCAAGCAGCACGAGACGCGACGGCATAGGTGTCGCTGTTTCCCAACGGATGCGGGCTGTTGTCGGAGTGTCGAAGCGGGCATAGGGGCCGGTGGCGAGTTCAATCGGCACGTTGAATTTGTCACGCTTTTCCTCATACCGGCGAGTCAGTTCGTCCGGCGTCGCGGCGCGGTCGTACACACGGACCTCGTGGAGCATACCGTACATCGGGTGAAACGAGTCACTGTCGTGCTGGGCTCCGATCTCGAAGAACCCTTTCTCAGGGTACGTGAGCGGACCCGTCTCTTTGTCCGTCTCGGCTTCGACGTTGCCGTTAACGGTCAATTTGGCCGTCTCACCGTTGTATGTCGCGGCGACGTGATACCAGTGGCCCGGTTTGATCTTGGTCTCGCCTCGCAGATAGCGAAAGCCCTTACTGTCGCTTTCGGTTTTGAACATGAAGACGAACTGCTGGTGATGAAAGCCGAGCGCCCACCCCTCCTTGACTTCATCAGATTCCTCGAAGCAGCCGATGATGGCTCCGGCGGAGTCGGCTTCGTCGACCCGCACCCACGCCTCAGCCGTCATCGCATTGCGCGGCAGTTTGGCCGACTTGAGATCATCAGAGATAAGTAGTGTGTTGGTCTCGCCGTCGAGTTCGAGGGCTTCGACGCCGCCGACTTCACGAACGTGAATCTCGCCCGCAATGGTCGCATGAGCGGTACCAGTGAGGTCGGTCACACGTCGATCGCCATCGGTCGCACCACGCCTGCGGGCGAAGGCAGACATCTCACGGTGGATGACCCAGTGTCCCAGCAGGCCGAGACGGTCCTGGTTGCGGATCTCTGATGCCGTTGGACCCGTCTCGTCAGGGCCATTCGCTTCGCTGCTGACCCTGCCACCCGTCGCCGTGTTTTCGACCAGCAGTGGGGTCGGCTCCGCGTCGCTCGGTCGGAAGCAGTGGATCACACCTTCGTCCGTACTGACGTACAGACGTTGGTTCGCATAGGCCAGGCCGAATGCTCGCCCTTCGACTGGCACTTCCCACAACAGGGTTCCATCGCCCAGGGCATACGCGGCGACGACGTCATCGCCGCCCAGCAGGATCGTGTCGCCGGCGACGATGACTTCGTTGTGATGCGGACAGGGGATGTCCCACAATTTCTTCGCACCGCTTGCGTCATACGCCGTCATGCGTGTGCGGGAGACCATCACGCGGCCATTCGGAGTAAAGGCGGCGATCACAGGTCCCACGTGACTCGCCAGCGGCTTGCCAGTGTAGAGATCGACTTCCGCGATCCAGCCGGTCTTGTTCCCTGGACCGCAGAGAATGTGTCCGTCATCGGTCAGCACAACAGACGAGCCGCCGCTGCTCTCCAGAGCCGTGCCCGCTTCGCCATCCGCACGACCGAAGACCTGCGGGGCCACACGACCCGCCGGGGCGATCACGTACTCGTCGTTCGCAAGCAGCGCCCCCTCCAGTGTGCGGGCGACGTGTGACTTCGTGTACTGGCCGTCGCCGTCGACCTTGCCCGTCAGCCGATCGACTGCGTGCAGCAGCGTGTCCCGCCACGGCAGCATGCCCTGTGCGAAGTACGCAATGTCCCCCTGCACCAGCACCCCCGTGCGACAGGGCGACAGCGACACAAAACGCCCATTGTTGAGAATGAGGTCCGTGTCATCCGCCCGCTCCGACCGCCAGACCAACTCGCCTTCGCTTGCCGTCACACAATACGCACGACCGTCGTCCGACCCGAAGTACAGATGCTCTCCGGCAACCGTCGGCGCAATGCGGACCGGTCCATCCGTCGTGAAGGTCCATGCGACCTCGCCACTCGCAACATCGACGGCTCGCACCGAATCGTCGACCGACGACCCGAAATACGCTCGTTCTCCCGCAACGGTCACATGAAAGCACGGGTCATAATTCCGCATCGACCCCAACCCGCGTACGTTGGCATACGAGTCCCACCTCGCCGGCCCCGGCCAAGCCGGCGCCGGCGGCTGAGCCGACCGCCACACCCACGCACTCTCCACCGACCGCCCCTCAAACGCCTCGGCCGTGTACCCGCTGCGAGCATTGTCGTGACGAAAAGTGGGCCAGTCAGCTGCGTGGGAGACTTGACGAAAGTTGAGCAGACATAAGACCAATGGCATGGCCCAGACGACACGTGACATGTAGGAGTCTCCGAATGCTACTGGGCAACTACACACTGCATGAGGATTGCCCCCTCAGGATTCTAAATCGAGGGACGGTCGACCAGACTGGACCCTCCAAGCGAGGGCATCATCTTCGGACTCGAAAACGATTCCCCGATCTTTGAGATACAGGACACAGGCTTCGTATGCTACCTCATCATCCATTACGAGTTCAGTGATTCCGTGGGTCGGATGCCAACCTCGTAGCAACTCGTACCCGTTGGATCTGAGCAGGAAGTAGGCCGGCGTATGATCGTTGTTAAGAAGAAATGCTCGAATCTCCTCCACAGAAACGCGTCGAGCGAGTTTGATCATGCGCTTTCGCTGCCGACCTTCTCGCATACGACACCTAATTGATGAAGGACGGACTTGGAAGTCCGTCCTACGGATGAGGTCGGACTGGATCATTGCCCAAGAGTGAGCAGAGGAGGAAAAGAAGCGGAGAGAACGGGATTCGAACCCGTGCTACCGGTTTCCCGGCAGACCGGATTAGCAATCCGGCGCTTTCGGCCACTCAGCCATCTCTCCGGGTGGGGGCGAGCGTGCGACGGCGTACATGTAATGACGTGCATGTGATCACGTGCCGCAGCGTCCGCAGATTTTCTTCTGGTGACAGTGATCACTATACTGAGACCACAAGGGAACGCAAGGCCGTGTTTCGTTCGTGCGACCGCTTTGGAGTGGCGCGCCCTGACGTCAGGAAGGGCGTGGCGGATGGTTCGAGAGCATTCGATCGCTCACCCGTACTCGCGACACCCATCCCGTTGGTCTGGGCGTGCCGCCTTCGCTGAACAAATTGCCCCACCTCACAGAACCGGCGAATCGGCGCTCTCAGTCAACAGGCCTTGCGCCGCTTGCGGGCGATGCTGTTGAGTGTCTTGACCTTCGCGGGGCGAAAGGCCTTGAGCATCTGTTCGGCATCTCGAAATCGCTTGCGGGGCACCGGCTCAATCGCCCGACGAATCACCGCAATCATGTCGGGATGCACGCGACCACGGAGTCGGTGATAGTTCGGTGGCGGCCAGTCAAAGGGCCACTCCGGCCAGATGCCGCTCAGCATGCGATACATGATAAGTCCCAGCGAGAACACGTCCGATCGCAGCGAGGGTTTGCCCATCGCCTGCTCAGGAGCCATATAGCCGACGGTTCCGGTGCCTGAACCTCGCACTGTCTTCTGGGCCACTTTGGCGATGCCGAAGTCGGTCAGCTTGAGCCGGTTGCCGGAAAAGAGGATGAGGTTCTCGGGCTTAATATCACAATGGATGATGCGATGTTTGTGGGCAAAGGCGACCGCTTCGAGCATCTGCTCCGCGTAGTCAAGCGCAGTCGTGACCGACATGCGGCTGCTGAGCCGCTCATTCAGCGTCCGCTCGCCCAGTGGAAAGGCGATCACAAAGTGACCGTCGATGAACGAGGCGTTCTTGAGCTGCAGGATATGTGGATGTTCCAGCCGGACCGCGAGGCGGACTTCGTGACGGAAATCACTCAACACATTCTCATTGATGTTCTCGGCGTGTGGGATTTTGAGGGCCACTCGAATGCCCTCAATGGTGTCCAT
Source organism: Planctomycetaceae bacterium (assembly GCA_029259815.1). Lineage (GTDB taxonomy): Bacteria > Planctomycetota > Planctomycetia > Planctomycetales > Planctomycetaceae > JAHBXU01. The sequence goes on from JAJDEJ010000167.1 coordinate 11,083, forward strand.
CGCCCGGTACACCACCGCGAAACCGCCACTGCTGATCCGCTTCTCAATGCGGTATTTCCCCAAGCGTTGTCTGGCTCTGAACACGTTCCCCCCGCCCCCGAGACTTCATTGGCCATGCACTGCCATACTCTCTCTACTATCGGCCAAAGTGCAAGGGGCACACCGGTCAGAATTGCGGTCGACAACGAGACTCACCGGCAGATGTTGCAGAAAGATTGTACGAGGGCGTGGCCATCAATCGTTTCGAGGAGGAAGTTCAAGTGGATCGCGGTTGCCTTTTTTTCGCAGCCAATCGACGGCCCGATGGACGTTCTTTTGTCTCAGCAAACCGACTTCAAACTTCCGTTTCCCCGGAAGGTCAAGCAGAGTGATCCCCACGAGGATCGTCAAAATTCCCTGGCCGGGAAGCACCAGCATGCCAATCCCCATCACCAAAAAAACCAATCCCAACACATTCTTGAGAATTCGAACGGTGATTCGCAGTGCGGGATGTTGCCCGACCCAACTGTCTTCCTGGTCCTCGGGGTCATGCAGGAAATAGTCAGCGGGCATCCATGTCAGCAGCAGCGGCACAACGATCAGCGTCCCCAGAAACGTCACACCGGAGAGTATGCCGATACCCCACATCAGTTGGCCATGCGAACGCACCCATTCGGTTCCGATCTCCAGCCACTCAATCATCAGTCATCAGTCATCAGTCATCAGTCATTCGATGGGGCAGGCGGCACGAAAACCCAACACTGCCATGAGCCCAAAGACTCAATCGATCCCGTGCTTCTTGAGCTTGCTGTAGAACGTGCTTCGCGGCAACCCCAGCAGCCGCGCTGCCTCGGCTTTGTTTCCCTGTGCACTCTCTAAAGCATCGATCAAGTTGACACGCTCGGCATGTCGCTTGGACTCACGATCGTTGGCAGTCCCTGACCAAGGACGCCTTGGCGTAGGATTCACTCCCAGAGCGGGTTGCTTGATCTCCAGAATCTGGCGGGGGAGACGCGTGGGACTGGTGATCTCTTCGGGCAAAGCCGTTCGCATAATCTTCGACCCTTCTGTGAGCACGACTGCTCGCTCGATTGCGTTTTCCAGTTCGCGGATATTGCCCGGCCATGGATGTTCGAGCAATGTCTCGATCGCCGCGTCATCAATCTGAGTGATCGCCTTGTTGGTCCGCTGATTGGATCGTGTGAGAAAGTGCATGGCCAAGTCGAGGATGTCGTCCTTCCGCTCGCGCAGGGGAGGCAGGGTGATACTGATGACGTTCAGGCGGTAGTACAGATCCTCTCGGAACTGTCCGTCGGCGATCAGCTGCTCCAGGTTGCGGTGGGTCGCTGCAACCACGCGGACATCGACTTGCACCGTACGATGACTGCCGACCGGCTCAAAGGTTCTCTGTTGCAAGACTCGCAACAGCTTGATCTGCACGTCTGGGGAGATGTCGCCGATTTCGTCGAGGAAGAGTGTTCCCTTGTCAGCTAGCTGGAACCGTCCGATCTTGTCTTCCCTGGCATCCGTGAATGCCCCTCGCACATGGCCGAACAACTCACTCTCCAACAATGTGGGTGACAGAGCACCACAGTGCAGGCTCACCATCGGCTCCTCACGACGCGGGCTGTTGTCGTGAATCGCGCGTGCCAACAACTCCTTACCAGTCCCGCTCTCACCCCGCACAAGTACCGATGACTCGCTCACGGCGACTTTGCGAACGGTCTCAAAGACCTGCTTGATGGCCGGACTTCTGCCGACGATGTCTCCCCTGCGGAACGGACGCTCGTCAGTCTCAGCGGACCGCTGAACTTCAGTCCCCTGCAGATTCAACTGTCGTTCGAGAAAGCCGATCTGTCGCTTCTGATCGACAACCTGCGTCATTCGCCGTTCAAGTTCCGTCTTGATCTGACCGAAGTCCTCATGCACCTTCGCAAAGTGCAGGGCAAAGCCCGCAAACCTCTCGATCGCACTCAGGAATGTCCCGTCCTCCTGTGTGAATGCGGCTGCGTTGGGCTTCGGTCCTAAAACAATCAACCCGACCAACTCTCCATCGACCTCCAGGCCATGAATGAGGTCGGCCCCCAGGTTCCGCATCAGGGCTTGGGTGGGGGATGTGCCGGATCTTAATCGCTGCAGGGAGATACCTTGTTGCAAGGCGGGCCAATAGGACGCAGCCAACTCAATCTGTGAGGCAAATGGCGGATCACCTAACTGTGCAAAGAGTTCGAAAGTCTCTTCCGCACTGTCCTTGAGGTAGCACGCCGCGCGTTTAACGCCGAGGACGTCACAGCAGGACAGCAGGACCTGATCGGCCAATGACCGGCGATCTGACAGACCCGCGACCGCACGATTCATCTGTTGCAGAGCCGTGTTGAGTTGATACTTCTCACGAAAGAATTCCTGATCGACCACGCGCTGAATCCGGTTTTTTAACCAGCCGAGGGCGATGATCGTCAACATCAAGGCGATTGTGACTGCGAACGTTTGATTGATCAGCGACATTTCCTGTCGCAGGGCCAACACGCTCCCGCCGGCGATTACAAGGCTGTACACAATCGTCAGCGCAGCACTCACCACGTAGTAGAACATGCCGCGGCTAATCACTTCGTCGATCAGCATCAACCGGTAGCGCACCATGCCGACCGCATAAGCCACCATGAACGGAAAGCTAGAGAACAGCATGGGCACTTGGACCTTCCCCAGCGCCAGCTTCACTGGGTCGAAAAAGGCAACAGAGGCCGCATAGAGCACGAAGCCCGACGATACGAGGCCTGCGACCAGCATCCACTGGACCTGTCGCCGCTCGATCAGCTGACGTGTCGATCGCGCACTGTGTGCGAGAGAGATCAATGTCAGCACAAAGTAGGCTGCCGCCAGTCCCACATAGGCGATGATGCCATGTCGTGCCAGCCGCAACAGCCAGTCGCCCAGTCGTGCTGTCTCCGACTCCCAGACTGCGACAAACGGACTTTGTCGTACTGCACTCGCCACCTCAATATCTGTCGCCAAACCGGCCACCATGACAATGGTCGTCACCAAATAGATGGCAAATGTGACGGGAACAAAGTAAATGGCTACCAGAGTTGTCCGCGGCCAAACCAACATGAACGCACGTGGAGTGGGATAGACCACAAACAGATGCAGGAGCACCGCTGGCAAGAGCACCGCTGCAACCACAAATGGCAGGCAGAACCATAAGCTGCCCGCGACCACCCACCAGTGGCTACCGCCCACAAACGCCGCGAGCGTGACGAATCCCAAGACAAAGAAGAGCCGTAGAGCACGGTCGTGGGGACGGTTCCAAAACGCAACCGCGCTCAAAAAGACGATGATCAACTGTGGGACGAGCCAGATCAACGACAGCATCAACCCGCCGACCGGGAGAGGTTGCAACATCACCCAGCTACTTGAAGGTGTCGACTCACCCTGCCGGAGGAAGCGCACCTTGGTGTATCGGTCTCCGCCATCGATCTCTATCAGTGTGAGCTTGGACTTGCCCAATGCAGATTCATCGGGATCAACACCCCGAAACTGCCGTCCGCCAACGTCGAGACGCGCACTTCGAAGCTCGACCAATGTCTGGGAGAAATCCGCGAAGTTGCGGATCGGCTTACCATTCATCTCGAACAGCAGGTCACCGAGTGACGGGGGAGATTGAGCACCAATCTTATGTTCACGACCAGGGGCATCGTAGATCGTTACTCCAGGATCTCCACGATCCTCTTGCGACCGCGCGAGGATCGTCCTGATGCCTGTGTCAGGTGTCGTGACGACAAACACAAGCGCAGCGACGCAATAGAAGACACTCAGCCCCCCCAGCGTAGACAGCAGGATTTTGATCCATCTCGACATAGTTCGTCACTATTCTCGGCGCCGAAACTCAGCGCCGAGGATAGCGGAACAGAACACTCTCCGCAAATCATTGAGCGTTCTCACTCAAATATCACTTAAAAAACAGTGTTTCGAAACATCGCTCGGTTCCACACCCAAATGGCATGACTTGTGCATACTCATCATGTCAATAACTACTCTACCCAGCCTGACCCTCGGACACTTCAACGACATTACACGACACAGCATCCCTCTGATTGCAGCCTGACCCACTCTGCTCTCAGCCCTGAACGGATATCGCTTGTGTCTGTGATGTTGGTGCCCGAGGGTTTTTCTGTGCGCGGTCCGAAACTCTCGGGATCGCCAAGTCACACCGAGATGTTGCGTTCCAGAGACCTGTCCCCTACTTTGCTGCCCGACAATTCGCAAGGCAAACAGAGGGAGGACGGAAGTGGCATCAAAGCGAGGGAAGAAGCCAGGACGCCTGTGGCTGCTCAAGAGTGAAGCTGATTGCTATTCGATCGACGATCTGGCGGCTGAGAAGGGCCAGACGACCTATTGGGACGGGGTCCGCAACTATCAGGCTCGTAACTTCATGCGAGACGACATGCAGGTCGGCGACCGAGCCTTCTTCTACCACAGCAACGCCAAGCCAATGACCATCGCAGGGACGGTCGAAATTACGAAGGCGGGATACCCCGATCCGACCGCTTTTGAGAAGTCTGATCAGCACTATGACCCCAAGAGCGATCCCGACAATCCGACGTGGTACGTTGTCGATGTGACGCTGCTCCAGCAGTTTCCAGAGCCGGTGACACGTGAGCAGCTCAAGGAATGTGCCGACTTGGCTGACATGATGTTGCTCCAGCGCGGATCACGTCTCTCGGTGCAGCCGGTCACAGAGAAGGAGTGGAAGGTCGTCCACAAGTTGGCAGGAGTGAAGGATATCTAGTGGAGCGTCACAGCTTGATTTTCGGGTGGCGGGGTCAGTAGCGTAGCGGATGGCCCCGTGAGGGTGGACGCACAACGTCAGGGCCATCCCGTTGGTCTGACCCTGCCACCCAACCCGAATTATTCGCTGTGTCGCACGACGAGTAGCAGTTCGGAGATGAGTCGGGGTTTCCGAGAGATTTCAGCCCACTTGCTTCGGATCGGCGACGTACATTTTCCGTGAACGGAGTCGAGCCTGTCACTACCAAGTCTCACGATGAAGGCCTTCTGCTCATGACTGATGCACCGGCGCCAGTTGAGGTGCCGCTCCGCAAGAAGTGGTATCGGACGAAGACGTTCAACTTTGCAATCGGCTTGGTCGTGACGTTCGGCTGCCTGTGGTGGACGTATTCGATTATCGCTGAAGGACGACCGGCGTCCGAGGTCTTCAGTGAGATTGGCGGAGCCTTCGCTAAGGCGAACTACTGGACCCTGCTGCCGATCTGGTTCCTGCTATTTGTGTTCTATTGGATCAAAGCGTGGCGGTGGCGGATGCTACTCGCTCCGCTGGGCGACTTTCGCACGAGCACACTCTTCCCACCTGTGATGATCGGCTTCGCGTTTAATAATGTGTTACCTGCGCATCTCGGCGAGTTTGTGCGTGTGTTCGTCTTCTCACGGCAACAGCGTCAGCCCTTCACGCCTGTATTGACCAGTGTGATTCTTGAGCGAGTGCTCGACATCATTGCCATTCTGGGACTCTTGATGCTCGGTCTGCTTTTCGTGCCTGACCTGAAAGATCAAGAGGACATACAAACTTCAATGTTTGTCGCAACGGGCGTCGTGAGTGTGGCATTGCTTGGAGCAGCAGCGTATCTCCTTTGGACAAAGCCTTTTGTTGCCCTGTTTGAATGGTGTTTGAAATGGGTTCCCCTCGTACCCGCCAGCATCAAGCAAAAGCTGGCTGAGATGCTGGAGCAGGGAGCGAGTGGCTTGTCATCGCTCAAGAGTGGTCGCTTGCTCGCGGGGCTCTTGTTCACATCATTTCTGCAGTGGGCGATCAACGGCGTCGTGATCTCGCTCGCTCTCCGCAGTTTCGGATTTGACATGTCGTTGTGGGTCTGTTGTATCGTGATTGGTGTGACAGCATTCGGGGTCACGGTCCCATCAACCCCCGGCTACTTCGGCGTCATTCAGTTTTGCTTCCTACTGGTGTTGCAGTTCTTCACAGACGACAAGGACGGCGTCACCGCCGCTTCTATTTACTACCACATGGCACAGTGGATTCCCGTGACGGCCCTCGGCTTATTCTACTTCTTTCGCACCGGACTCCATGTGGCAGATGTCGAAGAAGCCAAGCAAGAGGTGGCGGTCAGCGAAGATGTGTCACCCACAGCGGTTGTGACTGACGCTTGACCCATCGTCCCTCAGGCATCGTCCCTCAGGTCGATCGGGCGGGCATTCGTGATCTGCGTCTCAACAATCTCGTCGGCCAAATTGCACCAGCGGTCACAATCATCGAGTACGGGACCATCGGCGGTGACGACGACGTTTTTCGACGTGCGGAGCAACGCGTCCGGGTCGGGCACAAGGTCGATGCTCCACGGCCAGCCATGTTCAGAAGACAGGTCGGACATGATGGACTTCAGCCGTCCGCTGTTGGAGACGGGTTGGTCGAGCCACCATTGGCAATGGCTGATGTCGGCTGCCTTGAGCGATTCGCCAATAAGTATCAGGCCAGGCACTGTCTCTTCCACACGGCGATAGCTGCCGTGCATGCTGGCCATGTCCCGTAGACAGCCGTCGCGTCCACGGATCAGCACGCCGCCGGAGAGGGCTGCTTCGATCGTTGTCAGGAGGTTGAAACCATCAATGTCGACCGTCTCGCTCTTGAGCTTTGAGGTGTCGATACGACGGCATTCGCGACTGGCCAGTGACTGGTCCGAGCAAGAGGAGCGAGCGACGGCCAGACGCTGACGTTCAGTGAGGATCAATCGGTCTCCCACCAGTTTGAGCGACGACGGTATCGCATAACCTCGCGTGAGCAACCAGCTGAGATGCCGCACGGCCTCACGCAACGACGCGTGGACTTCCTCTTGGAACAACTCCATATCATGCGGATGTCGACCACGATGTTTACGAGTGTCGGGCATAGGCGTTAGGTGTTTTCGGGGCGAACAAAGTGTATCGCACGACCAGTCCGGCGAGGATGAGCATGCCACCGGTCCACGTTGAGAGGGGCGCAACTTCGGAAAGGAACAGCCAGACCCAGATCGGATTCAACACGGCCTCCAACAGTGTGAGCAATGCCGCCTCTGACGCCTGTACGTATCGGAGTCCCACTGCGAACAACAGGTACGGGACACCCATCTGAAAAACACCAAGACCGCCGATCACGGACCACTGGATGGTTGTGAGTGTGACATCGAAGCTCAGCACCCACGGTAGCAGGACCAATCCCGCAACAAGACTGTTCAAAAACACGAGCCACGCGGCTTGCTCGCCACGCAGGACACGCAGGCCAATCACGACTCCCGAATACGACAGTCCGCTCGCGAGCGCGCACAGATTTCCAGTCAGGTGTTCACCATTCCATTCGGAGGCGATGATCCAGGCGATGCCGCACATCGCGAAGATCAACGCCACACGGCTGCCCCGATCGCCCTGTTCCCCCAACAGCAAGACTCCGAACAGGAACGCCCACGCAGTGCTTGTGTACTGCAGAAATATGGCCGCAGCTGCTGTTGTTCGGGTGAGAGCTGTCACGTACAGGACGTTCATCGACGCGTAACTCAACGCCATGCCGATAAGTGCCGGGCGAAACCGGATCTCTCGCCAGCGGATAAACGGAGCGATGACCAGGGCCGCGAACAACACGCGATAGCACGCGACCAGTGGCCCTCTGAGTTCCAGAGGAATCGCCTGCATCGGCCCGCATTTCACGAGCAATCCACTTGTGCTCCACAGAATGGCCGCCGACAAGAGGAGCAGCCGTCCCCGAGCAGAGTCTTCAATACGAGGACGAGTTTGATCGGCGGTCATCCCGCTAATCATCTATTCAGCTCGTCAACTAATCAACTCGCTACGTCGCCCACGGAATTTTGTCGCCGTTGTAGCGTTCGTAGAACAGCCAGCCCAACTCCTCGCTCAGGCGGGAAAGGTACTCGCGTTTGAACTCCAGCAGAGAACTCTCCTGGGTCGAACGCGGGATGAGTTGAGGAAAGAGTGAGTTCAGTTCGGTGGAGTAAACTTCCTCACCCGTGCCATCCTCGAGCATCTCGATCACTTTGACGTACACCTCTGCACGGCCACGGTACAGCGAGTGAGTGTTCTCTTCGTAGAGACTGAAGTCGGTCAGTTCGATGTCGATGACGTAGGTCGCGTTGAGGGCTTCGCCGATCTCTTCAGGACGTTCCCAGTCAGGATGCTCATCGATCCAGGCGCGGACGTGGTCGGGACCAATCACGTTGATGCGATGTTCGGCCAGCCGAAACGCCAGTGCGGACGCGACCTCAACGTCGACCTTCGGATTTTCAAATTCCAGTTCTGTGGGGACGTAGCACAGAACAGCGACCGTCACATCCTTGCCATCAAGTGACAACCCGGTTTGGGCATCGAAATCCGGCTCGATCGAAGGAGGGCCGCCCAACACGTAACTCAGCAGCACAAACTGTGCACAACCCGACAATGTCATCAGCGGGCACAGAGCAAGGATCATCAGAGGGAACAGACGTCGCCGGGAAATACTGGTCATCATGACGCTTTCAGGAACGAGATGTTGGAGAGGTGAGCAGAGGCGAGGACTCAGTCGTCCTCAGGTCGACTCGACCTCCGTCATCTGCTGGCGAAGGTGTCTTTGAGTTGAAAGGTGTAGAACATGCGACCGATCTCGCTACTGAGATGGCCGATGAATCGGTTGCGGAAGACGCGCTCGGGTGTCTTGTCAGCTGGGATCGGGTTCTTGCCGGGGTAGACGGAGTCAAACTCCTTGGCGAAAACTCGCACCGGATGCTTGAAGTCAGACAGTTCGTTGGGTTCGTGGATTTCGTATCCGTAGACGCTCCCTATTGCACGACCGTGATACAGCCGCGGACTATTGGGAGCGAGATGTGAGAAGTGCTCGACGTCGACATGGAACAGATAGTCTGCGTCGATGGCCGCAGCAATGGCCGCGACGTCAAAAATGCCTCCGTTGTCATCCAATGCATCGGTGATTTCATCCGGGTTGACCATGTTGATGTCATGGCGACTCATGATGCGTGTCAGTTCCTCTTGAATATCAATGGAGACCATGTCGTATTCAGACGTGACCGCATCAGGGGCCGTGCAGACAAGCGCGACGCGAGCTCCTGACAGCTTTTCGCCCGTCATCTGCTCGAAGAACCCCTTGGACTTCGGTTCTCCATAGAAGATGCGCCCCACGACCGCCATCTGAGCACACCCAGCGACAGCGGGCAGGCAGAGCAGCACGACCAGACACCAGCGGCGATAACGTAGCTGCGAAGTGTCCGAGATCGATCTGATTTGAGGGAGTGTCTGCATCCGTGCGACTGAATCCATCCTGGGAGACTCCAAGCAGAGAGATTGGCTCGAGAGCATCCTGCTCACGTTCTCTTATTTCCTGTGATCTAACTTCTCTCGACCAGCATCCACACCATCCACTGCAGGATGAACAGACTGCTGAGCGTGAGTAATGTGACGATAAGAGTTCTTTCCGGCCGTGTAATGGACCACAAACGGCTTTTGACGATGCTGATCCAAGTCCAGGGGATCTGCACCGCACACAAACAGGCAAGGACGAAGGCGGCTCCGTTCGCCCGGATGGCAGACGGCCATTCGCCCCGCACAAAGTGAGCGAAGCTGGTCGTCGCCCCGCAACTGGGACAAGGCACGCCGGTCAACAATCGGAGCGTACACGGAGGCAGCCCGAACTGTTGATGTGTGCCAAACCCACGCGGGTCGGGTGAGACGAAGGTCGCCAGGGCGAACCCCGCCAACAGAAACAGACTCCAACCCGCGAGCAGCCACTTGCCACCACGGATCAGCGGAGCACCGTTTCCAACTCGGTTTTGATTCATGGGAATTTGAGGAAGGGGCCGTGTCTTATCGGATGGGCACATCACCCACAAGACGGACACCATCTGCCAGTTCTCCGCTCGACCAAGCAAGTGGTTCATCTCAGTCGACAACTTGAGGGGAATTCGCCGTGAGGGCCGTTTTCTGCCGACTCTCCAGCATATCTCATCCGTGGGAATTTCGGCAGAAATGGCCACTGACCCTCGTTTGTGCGGGTCGATTGCGTACACTCAATGGGAGGTGAGCGCTCCCCTGTCGGGTCGCAGAGACACCGAGAACGCCCCAAGGACCAGAAAATGACCGTCACCGACACCCCGTCAGCCACGGGATTTGACCAATCCACCTTCGACGCCTTCCTCACCGCCCGCAACGAGCCGGACTGGATGCAGGACCAGCGTCGTGAGGCATTCGCCCACTATCAGCGGATGCTCGCCGAACCGCTCGATCCGGAGGAGTACAAACGCCTCGATCTGCGGACTTTCCGACCGGAGCAATACGGCATCAAAGACGCCGGAGACGCCAAGCAGGAGGCCGGGCTCAGCACTCTCATGCGGGACCGAGCCGAGTTTGGCGGCTCCGTCGTGCATCAAGATGGGCAATGTGTCTCATCGTCTCTCAGTGACGAACTCACCGCCAAAGGCGTCCTGTTCGGCGACCTCAGCGAGCTGTTGCCCAAGCATCGCGAACAACTCGAACCCTACTTCCTCACGCGAGCGGTCGACCCGCAAGCTGATCGCTTCTCCGCCTGGCACGCCGCCTTCTGGACGGGGGGGACCGTCCTGTTCGTCCCCCGCAACGTGCAGATCGACGTGCCGCTGTACAGTCTCATCAGTCTCAGCGAGGACGGAGCAGCCGACTTTTCACACACGCTCGTTATCCTCGAAGACGGGGCTTCTGCGACGTTGTTGGAAGAGACCGCCTCCACCGACCCCAAAGCAGCCGGCCTGCATGTCGGTGCGGTCGAACTCATCGTTGGACAGGAAGCCAAGCTGCGATACGTCCAGTTGCAGAACTGGAACGGCTCCGTCAAACACATCGCCCATCAGTCTGGTCGAGTTGCTAAGGATGCCATGTTGCAATGGACTGTCGGTGCACTCGGCGCAAAGATGTCGCACATCCATCAGGACGTCCACCTCGATGGTCGCGGAGCCGACGCCCAGGTCAACGGCGTCACCTTCGCCACTGACCGCCAACTGCTCTCCTACTACACGCAGCAGACACACCACCAGCCGGACACACATAGCGACCTGCTCTACAAGGAGGTCTTGCGTGACAAGTCCCGTGTCGTCTGGCGAGGTATGATCAAGGTCGACCCGGACGCTCAGAAGACGGACGGCTATCAACGCAATGACGCCCTCATGCTCAGCCGCGATGCCCGCGCCGACGCCATCCCCGGTTTGGAAATCGAAGCCGACGACGTCCGCTGCACTCACGGAGCAACAGCCGGTCGAGTGGACGATGAGCAATTGTTCTACGCCATGTGCCGCGGCATCTCCGAATACGAAGCGATGCACATGATCGTGGAAGGTTTCTTCGCCGCCGTGTACGACCGCATCCCGGTCGAACTCGTCCGCGAGACGCTCAGCCATGTCGTCGAACGCAAACTCGGCATCGGCGACTGAAAGTAGCCATCACGCTCCGAGCGTGTCAGTTTTTCGGAGGACGGATTTCCAAATCCGTCCATTCCTTGGTCCCTTGCTCGTCATCACCGTTTTGAAGGTATGTCTGGACGGACTTGGAAGTCCGTCCTACGGAGTGTGTGTCCGCTCTTTAATAACTGACACCCTCTCCGCGTGATGAGCGGATCAAGGGCAGATCTGCGATCAGCTTGAACGCATCTGAACCGGCACGTCGTCACGCGGAGAGGCTGTCAGTTTTTACGAGGGGGACGGTAGTCAGGCGGCTTGGGATGCGCTACAGAGAAGAATATGACGACTCACAAAAATACAGAAGGCTTGGCGGTTCGCGTGAAGGGGCCGCAGCGGCGGCAGA
>JAJDEJ010000168.1 GCA_029259815.1 Planctomycetaceae bacterium
GTGCAACTCATGCGGTCACGAAGTCGGGAACAACGATGCAATTCTTGATTCTGTTCAGTCTACTGGCGAAATCCCTCGGGAAACTCGGCATTGACTGTTCACCCCCATGTTGTGCTATGCGCGGGGTGTGAACGGTTACAACCAATCTGAGGAACTACCAATTTAACCCCGTGAACGGTTACCAATGAATAGCCCACGGATTTCACGGATGACACGGATAAAACAAGGGAAGTCGAGGTTTATTGGAGCAGTCATGAGCTTCAGGGAGTGGGGTGTCCTTCGTTCAGTGTGTTCTGAATCAACTCTGCGATCTGGTGTTCGTGGTCGCCTGATTGTTGTTGGAGGGCATGAATCACCCGTTCTCGTCGAGTGGCGTCGTGGTTCTGGTTGAGCTTCCATTTGCCTTCGAGACGGGTGATGTCGATTGTGAAGCCGACGATCGCTTCGAGGAGTTGGTCGATGAAATCTTCGTCAACCGAATCCATCGACCACGGGACTGGCATGGTGGCTTCATGCGTGTCGACCGTGCGGCGGACGATCTCTCGCACATGCTCATGGTCCTCGATCACTCGCAGGGTGCCCGTTGCATGCACGGCGACGTAGTTCCACGTCGGAACCGTGTTGGCGTCTGCATACCAGGTGGGTGAGATGTACGCGTGTGGCCCGTGGAAGATCGTCAGCACCTCACATCCGTCGAGCTCACGCCATTGCGGGTTCGCCTTCGCCATATGGCTGGTCAGCCGGCCGTGTGGACCGGAGTCGCGATCAAGCAGGAAGGGCAGGTGACTGGCCGCGATAACATCAGCCGCCGATACCAGAATCCCAAAGCTGTGTTGTTCGATGAACTCATGCAGCCGCCCAGGGCGGTCTTCGGCGAAACTCCTGGGCGTGTACATCGACGAACCTTTGGGGCTGATGCCTACTTGACGTGCGACCTGGGAGCGATGAGTTCCTCGACGGTCATGTCCGAGAAGTAGGCTGGTCCGCCTTCCACGGCCAGACGAAACCTGGGTGCGTGCTTCTGGCTGCGAAAGCCAACACTGCCCAGTTCGTGCTCGTTCAGCATGACCCACCAGCCTTCATGATTCCGTTCGATGAGGACAGCGAGTTGAGACAACTGGTTCGGATCGAGCGGGAACGGTTCAGCAATCGGCGTGAATATGTTCCCTTTCTGCTCACCAAAGGTCGCATCAGTCTGAGTGATTCGGACCTTCAGATACGACGGCGGTTGCTCAGGCCGGGGAAGAAACCCGAACTGGATCTCAGCTGCCTGCGACTCCTGCATTTGGACAAGGAACGCCAGTTTGTAATTGTCGACCGGGACTCGCCCACTCTCCGTCGGCACTTCGATCATTCGCTCGACACTTCCATTATTCCCGGACAAGACCTTCGCACGTTCACGGTCTGTCGCGGTCGTCCAGCCGCCGGTGGCCTGTCTCAGCCATGGATCGAGGTCCTCGCCGTCGAACAGAAAATCGGATCTCCCCGAGATGACATAGTCGCGAGCCCCTGCGGCGGGGAATCGCTGCTGCCAGAGCCAGAGACTGACAGCGATGATCCCCATGAGCACTCCTGTCGCGACGACGGCGGACAACGAACGCATGCGAGAGGGACGCATAGCCGAGCGGCTGCGATCACTCAGCAACTCGGTGGCCTGCGTGCTCGGGTTGGGGTGGGCGCGAGATGCAAGATCGGGCAGGACAATCATCTCGTCCCGGTGGTGCATGTTGTCAATGCTGTCGATCAGGGACTGGTAGTCCTGGACACGATCTTTGCACTCCGGAGCCATCAAGGCCGCGACGAGGTCGGTCGAGTCTTTTGACAGATGGCAATCACTTGGGAATTCGGGAATCGTGCCATGAGCTTTCTCGGTGGCGAGTTGTGCGATCCCCAGACCTTCAAATGGCGGGGCACCTGTCAACATGTGAAAGGCTGTCGCCCCGAGTGAATACAAATCAGCCTGATGATCGACCGTGCCAGATTGAAACTGTTCCGGTGCCATGTAGTAAGGGCTCCCGACCAGCCGCCGATCTGATGATTGCACGCCGTCCACCCCAGCACGCAGGTACGCGAGGCCGAAGTCGGCAACCTTAACCATCGGCAGTCCCTCAGGAAGTTGCGAACCCTCGGGGGCAGCGACGAGCAGCAGGTTGTCCGGCTTGATGTCCCGATGGACCACGTCGTGAGCCGCCGCATGGGCCAAGGCAGCGGCCGACTGTCGGATCATTCCCCAGGTGACAGCCTCCGAGAGTGGACCATTGCGACGAATGAGCCGCCCAACGTCGGTGCCATCGATATATTCCATCACGAGGTACAAGCGCTCTTCGTGACGGCCGAAGTCATGGGCAGCGACAATGTTCGGATGCAGCAGGCGGGCCACCATGCGGGCTTCCTGCTCAAAGCGTGAGACAAGAGCTTCGTTCTCGATCTGGCTGACAAGCAGGGTCTTGAGCGCGACAATGCGGTCGAGGTTGAGCTGTCTCGCCCGGTAGACAACTCCCATTCCGCCTTGGCCAGCGAGGTCAACAATCTCGTAACCCGGCACCACCTCTCCCGGCCGCCGCATGGTCTCGACGATGTCGATCTGCGTCGTGGTCAGCAAACCGCGCCGGAGGATGATCTCCAGCGTCGACTGTCCGCCCGCGAGGGACTCCTCTTCGAGGTCAGCGACCGTCGTCTCATCGAGCAGTTGCAGCCGTTGAGCAACAGACAGAAAACTGGACGGCGTCATAGTCGCTCGGCACGCATCAGATCGAAGTGTTTATGGGGAGTCATCAGCGAGCGCGTCGACCTGTTCCAGCATGGCCTTGATCGACGGGCGATCAGCCAGACTGGAGCCGACATACGCAAATCGCACGCGTCCCTGCCGATCGAGGATATACGTTGCCGGCTTCGAGAGAAACGCACGCAGCCCCAGCTTGTCGACCGCGTCGAGGCCAACATCGAGCACCAAAGGGAAAGGCACGGGCCTCTCCTCCTCATCGAGCAGCTTGCGTGTCGCCGCCAGAAACTCGTCCATCGCCGGTCGATCTTCGATCTTCTCAATCGGGTAGATCACGACAACCTCCGTGTTACGTTGGGAGAATTCATCGTAGTTGGCGATCAACCGCGATGTCTGTGTTGAGCAATAGGGACAAACGGCACCCGTATTGCCCTTGAGGATCACAACCACCAGATTCTTCTGCCCGACCAACTCTCTGAGTGCCAGTTCTTCATTGCTGAGTTGCAGAAAGGCAAAGTCCGCAAAACTGACGCTCGGCGACGCATTGGTCTGCACGTCATCCTGAAACGTGATCTGTGGTTCTGTCGAGAACAACTCAGGATGAGCCGTCGCATACTGCAGCGCCAGCACAGCGCCCAGACCAAGGGCTCCCACGATCCCGTAGATCACAACCTTCTTGGACATCCAATCACAGTCTCATCACGAAGAGCGACCCACACCGAGCCCTTAATCGTAACGTGGCCAACCACTGTTGTCACAGGCAGTGAAACTATTTGATTCTTCTGAAAGGAACAGATTGACGTGAGACCTATCCGTGCTACTAACGATTGAAAGTTTTGTCTGGTGCGCAGATTTTCATGCTGCAAGTTCGGTGAGTGTTTTGCTGTTGGCGGCGCGGGCGGCGAGCAGGGTGGTAATGGTGTTGCGTCCCTGGGGGCTGACCTGGTCGCG
>JAJDEJ010000169.1 GCA_029259815.1 Planctomycetaceae bacterium
GTGCAACTCATGCGGTCACGAAGTCGGGAACAACGATGCAATTCTTGATTCTGTTCAGTCTACTGGCGAAATCCCTCGGGAAACTCGGCATTGACTGTTCACCCCCATGTTGTGCTATGCGCGGGGTGTGAACGGTTACAAACGCTTTGATGCCCTCGCTTCATCATTGTCATTCATTGGGGACTTCCGTGTTGTGTGTAATTCTCCCATTTAACCAACCCGATCAGCAATGCGAAGCATAGTCGATCACTTACAATAGGACAAAGTTTTACTCTTGAACTTGGTATCGGATGGTCGGTAGGGCTCACCTCTTACACGACCGTGGCGAACTGATTGGAGTTCTCCGCACATCCAATTGGAATGACTGACAGACAGTTGAGATATCGCACAGCATTCAAAGGGCAAAAAATGAGCAACCTCAATTCAAGCTTGATTGCAGCAGTTCTTTTTGGAGTAAGCGGGCTACTGTCTTCGGCCCATGCTGCAGATGAACTATGGCTGGACTCTCGGGTGACGCTGTTGCCGACGGACAAACTGGGTCCGTTCGTGCGGACGTCGGCTGGTGAGGTGCTCGCCATTGACGCCACGTCCAGCTATGTCGGTGAGGACGAGGGACAGACGTGGTCCGAACCTCGCCCTCTGTTCACTGATCAAGAGTCTATCAAGGTGAGCAACGAACGGGCCCTGTTTCGCACGCGGGACGGTGTGATCATTGCGGCCTACATGAATCTGGCGGAGCGACACTGGACGTGGAGTGATGACCTCGGCGACGCGCCTGGAGCGCGGCTACCCACGTATGCCATGCGGAGTTTGGATGACGGGAAGACCTGGCAGGACATTCAGAAACTGCACGACGATTGGTCGGGAGCCGTGCGGGATATGATTCAGACGGAGGACGGGCGAGTCATCTTCACGGCCATGAAAATGCGGCACGACCCTGGGCGGCACTCGGTGCTGACATATTCGTCGACCAACGACGGCCAGACATGGAAGGCGAGCAACCTCATCGATCTGGGTGGTGCCGGTCATCATGGCGGTGTGACCGAGCCGACACTGACGCAACTGCGGGATGGCCGCCTGTGGATGTTGATCCGCACCAACTGGGGCGAGTTCTGGTCGGCTTACTCCTCGGACGGCGGTCAGTTCTGGCGAGTCATTCAGCCGTCCGGCATCCCTGCGAGTAGCGCTCCGGGACTGCTCAAGCGGCTGGACAGCGGGCGATTACTGCTGACCTGGAATCGACCGTTTCCGGACGGCAAGTCGGAATGGCCACTGAGGGGTGGCGACAACCTCTGGTCGGCAACACCGGTCAGCAATCACCGTGAGGAACTGTCGCTGGCACTGTCTGATGATGATGGTCAGACTTGGACCACGCCGGCGGTCATCGCTCACCGGCACGACACCATCAAGCCAGGCGGTGCCCGCTGGCTCGCCTACCCGTATGTTTTCGAAGCCAAACCCGGCGAACTCTGGATCACAACCATGCAAGGCGGCCTGCGGGTCAAGATTCAGGAAGCGGACTTCGTCACCGACCTCAAAGAGTGAGACCCATCGAGCATGAAGTTGAACCGATTCCTGTGGGGACTGACCTGCCTGTGTGTGCTCTCCGGCTCAATCACAGCGGACGATCAGCCACTGATCGCATCGATCTCGAAGGAGACGCTGTTTCGCAATCGTGATGGCCAGAGTCGGACATGGTTTCACCCGCGAGCCTGCATGCTGCCCGGGCCGGACGGCGACCCCGTGGCACTCATGACTTTGCAGGAGATCGGCGGGTCGGACTACTTCGGGCAGGTGCATTGGTCGATGTCGGATGATCTGGGCAAGACGTGGAGTGAGCCGCAGGCGATCGCTGCGTTAGGGCGTGATCCGCTGCCGGGGCGCGATGACGATCTGTCCGCAGCCGTGTGCGATGTCGTACCGCAGTATCATCCGCAGTCCGACACAGTCATCGCGATGGGACATGTCGTGTTTTACAAGGGGGAATACTTTGCGAGGAAGGAGCAACTCGCCCGCTATCCGGTCTACGTGACCCGCACGAAGGACGGGACGTGGTCAGAGCGAAAGATTCTCGAATGGGACGATCCGCGCGGTGGACACATCTACAGCAACAACTGTGGTCAGCGCATTGTTCTGCCCAGTGGCGACGTGCAAATGTCATTCACCTTCGGACCGGAACCGACCAACCGCATGGTGGCCGGGGTGCGTACAACGTTTGACGGAGAGCACCTCGCCGTGAAGGAGGTTGGACCGGCGATCCACAACGATGTCGGTCGCGGTCTGCTGGAGCCGAGCGTTACCCGGTTCGGAGATCAGTTCTGGATCACGATGCGAGCTGAGGACGACCGGGGCTACGTCAGCGTCAGCGACGACGGTCTGAACTGGGAGGAGAAACAGGCGTGGTCCTGGGACGACGGCACCCCACTTGAAATGTCGACCACCCAGCAACACTGGCTCACGCACAGCGACGGCCTGTTTCTGGTCTACACTCGCAAAGACGCCACCAACGCCAACGTCATCCGCTGGCGTTCACCCCTGTGGGTGGCACAAGTCGATGTCGACCGACGCTGCCTGATCAAGTCGACCGAACAGGTCGTGCTCCCCCTCGTGGGTGACGGCGTCAACGATCCCGACAAAGTCGCCCTGATGGGAAACTTCAATGTGACCAACGTCAGCCCGGACGAAAGCTGGGTCACCGTCGGCGAATGGATGCCCCGCCACGGCTACCGAGGCAACGTCCTCCTCGCCCGCATCCGCTGGTCAATGCCCAACCGACTCCCGTTGTGGTGAGTGTGGAGATGCACACTGTCAACGAAATATGTAGGTCCGGCTGTGCCGGACGACAGCGCAATATGGACCCACATGGTTGTTGCGTCCGGCGAGAGCCGGACCTACGCTACTCGGACGGCACGAACAGCTCGAAGGACCGGGTGACGCAGACCGAGTACGATGGAGCGGGCAACACAATCCAGCTTGCCGCCTACAACGGCTCTTCCACGGCCAAGCAGGACACCGTCTATCTGTTCGAGGACAGCGTGGCGGTGAATCGCAACACGAGTACCATCTACCCTGATTCGTCGGACACCACCTCCTCCGGGAGCGATCAGGTGAAAACGACCTATAATGTCGATGGCTCGACCGCCACCCGCACCGATCAGCGGGGGACGGTGATCGCTTTCGCCTACGATGACCTGCGTCGTCCGCAGTCCCAGAAGGTGACCACCCTCGGCGGATCGACCGACGGCACGGTTCGCTCGATCACCCGTGGCTATGATACGCTGGGTCGTCTGGCCAAGATTACCTCGCACGGTAACCAGACGGACGACCCGGACAACACGACCGATGTCGAGAATCAAGTGGCCTACACCTACAACAATCTCAGCCAGATCACCAAGAGCGAGCAATCCCACAGCGGGGTCGTGGGCGGCTCCACCCCCGCCGTGCAGTACACCTTTTCAACGAGCATCAACGGCACCGTGTTCAACAACGGCAACCGCCTGGAAACCCTGACGTATCCCAACGGTCGGGCGCTGTATCACAACTACGGCACGGCCAATGCGCTGGATGACCGCCTCAATATTCCGCAGAAACTGAAAGAAACCAACAACTCCGGCACCCAACTGGTCCAGTACTCCCACACCGGCAGCGGCCGCACGGTGATCACCGACTACCTCCAGCCCGACATCAAGCTCGACCTGTTCCAGGGCACGAGTGGCACCTATGCCGGTCTCGACCGCTTCGGACGCACCATCGATCAGTTCTGGGACGGATACAATTCCACGGCGGATGTGGCGCGGATCAAGTACGGGCACGACTACGCGTCGAATCGCACTTGGCGGGAGGATGTGATTGCCGAGAACAACAGCGTCGACCTGGATGAACTCTACACCTACGATGGTCTCAATCGTTTGGCCAGTGTCGAGCGGGGTGAGATCAACGGCACCTACACCGCGATCACCAGCAAGAACTTCTCCCAGGACTGGACCCTTGACCAACTCGGCAACTGGGACAATCTCCAACAGGATGATACCGGCAACGGCACAGCTGACCTCGACCAAGACCGTACCCATAATGATGTCAACGAGATTACAGCCATCACGGCCACAACCGGTGCCAACTGGGTCGATCCCGTTTACGACGTTGCCGGTAACACGACCACTGGTCCACGGCCGGGCGACGAAACGACCACCCAGAAGTACACCTACGATGCCTGGAACCGCATGACCAAGGTCACTGACGGCTCAGACACAACCATTGCCGAATACGCTTACGATGGCCGCAACTACCGCATCACCAAGGCGGTCTACAGCAGCGGCACGCTCTCCCACACGGACCACTACTACTACAACGAGGACTGGCAGGCCCTCGAAGTCCGCCGTGAAACGTCCGGCACCGAAGACCCCGATCCGAGAGAACAATACGTCTGGCACCCGGACTACATCGACTCCCTGGCCGTCCGCTACTACGACGCTGACACAGATGGCAATCTCGCCGAGAACAGTGATGGTGCCCAATACTACACCCAAGGAGCGAACTACCACGTCCTCGCCATCACCAACGACAGCGGCTCCGTGCTCGAACGCTACCAATACGATCCCTACGGGCGCTTGATCGTCCTCGATCCTGACTTTACAGCAGACCCTGATGGGGCCAGTGACATCGATAACCCCTACACGTTTACTGGCAGACGCCTCGACGTAGAATCCAGAGCATACGACTTCCGGATGCGAGATATCGATTCTTCATTGGGCCGTTTCATTGAACGGGATCCTCTTTGGCAGTTGATCTACGACCCAATGCCTGAAGATGATCGTGGCCCCTTGGCACAGCAAGTCCGAAAGGCTCGCAATGACCCATCGTCGTTTTCCATTTCGGAGCGTGTCAATGTGTACGCATATGTCGACAATTCCCCACTAAGCCGCCTTGATGCGCTTGGGATGGCTTTGTACGGCAACTACTGTGGTCCTGGAGGCAGTGGCCCGGTCCGCGATCTATTAGATGAAGCGTGCGCAGATCACGATGACTGCTATGGACGCTGCGGCGCTGCTGGTGTAAGTGGGGCAGTCAACCGAAACGCAAATGCTAGAGCTTGTGACAGAAGGCTCTGCTTTGATGCGTTGTTCGTGGATTGCAGCAGCTCGCCTACACCTACCGCCTGCAGATCGGCACGCCTCACCATTCTAAGTATATTCTGTGCAAACGGCACTAGAAGATTTTGACCGTCGATGCACCATGACAGGCGACAATTGGAGAGATTACATGAACAATCACATTATCGAATCATTCCATTACTTCCTTGGCCGATGGATCTTCTTTGGTGCAACACTTACTGCTGCGACAGCTTGTTTCGCGTGTGACTTAAGGGGGCCTGAAGGCACCCTCGCCAAGGGGACACAGCAGCTCGTTGACCGCGACTCAACCCCCTTGTGGCCTAGGCCAACAATATCCCGCGATGGAAAATCGCTTCTATACTCATGCAAGAACAAAGGTCGATTGCAATTAGTTGAGCTCGACATTGCTCGGATTCCATCCATGGTTCGTTCTCGCCGGGAGATTGCCGCTTCATTCCCGTTCTATTCTCCTGCTGGCGACGGCATTTGCCTCTCGCAACTCCGTGAAGGAACACACTTGGCAAACATTGGCTTCTTGCCTGGACTGGATGCTGATGTTGACCTCCTAACACAATCCGACGTCCTCGATACTTACCCCAGTTTTTCCAAAGACGGACAACAGATTGTTTTCGCTCGAGCGAACAGACTCGGGCAAGACGCAGACGGTGGAAATGTATGGTGGGATTGGGATGTCTGGTGCGTGGATCGCAATGGAAATGAGAAGCGAATGACCACTCATGAGTTTGCCAGAATGTCACCACCATATTTTTCTCCTGATCGGAGCAGAATTGTCTATGCTGCTGATCCATTTGAAAGGGACGTTGGCATCCAAATGCGTATGCTTACCATTTCGGAGACGTTGACAGTTGACGATGAGGTTGTCCTGCAACCACCGACATCACAACAACACAAGCATGGCGTAAAGGATATGTACCCAAGTTTCTCTCCATCAGGTGAAGAGGTAGTCTTTGTGTCGGATCAAGAAATTCCCTATCGCTATGAAATATGGCTTCTGAACCTATCAACCAAGAGCCGAACACGGATCACGAACGAAAAAGTACATCTTAGCTACCCCATGTTTGCTCCTGACGGAATGACCATTTATTTTTTTCGGGATGATTTCGATGATCGCCACCCCGCGCTGTGGCGAATTCAAAGTGACGGCAACTCTCCCGAACTTGTAGCAGTTTCTCCGTTGTGAAATAGGCCGCTAGGCGCCTGATCACATGAACCGGTTTCGAAGCTCTTGAAGGCTTGTGTACATGCAAGTGAGATCGAGGAATCAGCGGAAGAGGGCATTGGAATGTTCGTCGTTGACCACGAGCCTTCTGAGACGGCGCACATAGCTAGGTAGGTCCGGCTTTGCCCAATGGCACTAAGCTTCAATTCGATCGAAAAACAGGTGTTTTGGTGAAGATGCAGGTGCCAGCAAACATTGATGGTTACGGGCTGCGAACTGCATCCTTCAGAGACCCCTGAAAACAAGGTATTGGTGCATTGGAAGTTGCGTCATCAAACTTAGTATCATTGGGCTTTGCCGGACGCGGATGGAAGTTGGCGGCAATTGATGAATGAAATGAGTTAAGTCGGGAAAAACCTTGTGACATAAGGAGTATTGAGATGCTTGTCAGACGATTACATTGGACGGGTGTGGTTGCGTTGACAATAGCCGTTGGATTGCTTTTGGGGGGCCTGAGTCAATCTGTCCAGGCGCAGGAGGGACCGGATCTTCCATCGGGCTGGCAGCAGCTTTCGCCGGGTGAGTTTGTACAGGCGGTGGCAGGGGTGCGGGATCAGGTGGCTCTGAGCCCCAGCGAATTGGCCCAGGTGCAGGCACACGCCCGGACGCTGTGGGAGCCGGTCGATCTAGCCAGTACCACGGAGAGCTACCCGACGCTCAACGGTCTGTATGAGCTGGCGACGCCCCGCTTTGAGCAACTCCACGGCCTGCCGGACAACTCGGAGCAGAAGCAGGCTTTGGAAACCCTGCTGGAACGAGTCGATAACTGGGCCGGCCGCCCCTACGAAGAGGTGCGAGCCAAAGTCTTCCTGATGCATTGGCTCAAAGCTTCACAAGACCAGGTGATGGACGAAGTCCGCCGCTGGGTGGCGGCCGGCGGAACAGTCGATGACATCCGCCCCGAAGACCTGATCATGATGCGGCATGCCCTGTCCAACTATCACCAGATCAGAAGCAGCTGTTCGCTCCGCTGGGACGGGACAGTCACGGCCCCGCAGACCGGCAACTACACCTTCTCCATCAGCCCGGTCAACGTGAATGTGCAAGAGTACCGGCACGAGCATCAGTTCGATCTGCAGCAGACGATCACCGTCTCCGTCGGTGGCCAAGCCGTGCTGACTGCCACGCCCGAGGAGTGGGTCACGCAATCGGTGCCGGTGAGTCTGACGGCCGGTCAGGCGGTGCCCCTGACCTACGATCTGCAGGTTGACTCCCCTCGACTCCCCCGCTTCTCCATGAACGCTCTGCTGTTCTGGGAAGGCCCCGGTGTGTCCAAGTCGATCGTGCCGGAGGCCAGCCTCACTCCCCCCTCGGGAGAGGGACAGGGCCTGCAAATGACGGTCACCTGGGAAGCAGAAGGCGAGCCTCAGACTGTGATCCAGACGGTCCCCGCGATCGACTTCGCCTGGTGTGAGAGCCGCATCCGCATCTTTGACGATCCGGCGTTTCAAGCCCAGTTGCACGCAGCGGCCTGGGAGAAAGGCATGTCCAATGAGTATTTGGATGAGCTGGTCCTCTCAGGACGCCTGCACCCCTTCCTGTTTGATCCCCACCTCACCGATCCCATCGACGCGGTGGCCTGCTTCACCACGGCCCAGCAACGAGAGTTTCTCGACATGCTGGTGGCCCGACCGTCTCTACTGGACCCGGTGGAACTGGAGCAGGCACGGGACATCTACCGGGCCTTCCGGTTCGGGAACCCCGAGCGGGCGCTGGACATCTTCGGCCTGTGGGCCATGCGGCATGCGGATCTGGCCTGCATCATTCCCAACGGAAGCGGTTACTTCGGCTTCAACTATTACAACCGCCGTGACTTTCGCCAGCTGGGACTCTGTGTGACCAACGAGCTGCCGGAACACGCCGCCCGGCTGGAGAACGAATTCCTGGAAATGGAGGATGGCAGTTGCTGCCTGCCGGTCGCCTACAGTCTGGCTTACAGCTATCAGGGCCAGGACCGGTTCGGCGAGTGGATCGCTCTGCTGGACGACAAGCTGGCCCAGGAGGGCCTCACCGGTGAGGCGCGTGTCAACTGGCTGCTGGCCCGCGCCCATGCCCAGGAGATCCGGCTCTCCCCTCCCGAGTTCTATGCCGATGGTATGGTTCGTCCCGGGGACGGCCTGCCCTGGATCACCGAGGCCCAGTCCGCCGCGACGACGCCCGCCACACGGATTCGCGTGGCTCACGAGCTGGCTGGACGGCTGACAGCCATGCTCAAGTTCGACGACGCGAGATCGGCCCTGCAGGAAGCGGGCAATGGTGTTCCAGCTGACGTGCAGGTGCAGGTCGTCGAAGCGATCGAGGCCGTGACGCGGTTCGAGGAATGGAACACCGCAGCGGTCGAGCAACGGGCCCAACTGTCGCAGGACAACTACGTGGCCAAACTCCAGGAACGCCGCGACCGGGCCGCCAGTGCCGGCAACACCGACGCCGCAGCCCGCTACGACACCCTCATCCAACAAGCCACCGGAGACGAGTGACTGACAGCGATGAGGAAATCACCTCAACCAATCTCAATGGGAGTCGGATAGAGATTTCCTGAATCATCTCAGGATCGGATCGGATTCCGAATTCAACGATGCAAGACCGGGAGCTCGAACCCCGAGACCGTGAGGTGGAACGGCTCCCCTCTTCCTGAGTTATGGCACGCCGAAAAAGTTGGTGTCAGTCCTTTGGCAGTGATCGATTGGCATTGAAAGTCCTGTCATGACCGTCGTTGTCCCGCTCCTGGAACTTCTCAGGCGTCGACCATTCCCCTTCCCTGATGGGGGGCGTCATCAATCGTCTGTGATATTGCCCTGTCTGCTTCGTCCATGACCTCGTCAGTGGGTGACGGATGCACCCGGCTGGTCCACGGGCCTGTGTGCCACGACGACTCTCTGGCGTGTCAAAAGCTTTCCTGCGGACTCTGCTTGGGACACGGCTCGCCGACGTGGCGTGGTCCCGGTGGTCCCACCGGGCTGCTGATCCGTTTCCCCCACTCCCATGGCACAAGCTTCTCGCCACATCATCATCAACGGCCTGCCTTACATCCTTGACGAACGTCAGGACGAGTTTCGCTCACTCAGTGATCCGTCCCAGCATATTCCTTGCGATCAACTGGATCGGCAGGTGTACGAATACTGGTCTGAGCAGTTGCGACCCTTGTCCGGCCTGCGAATTGTCTCAGCCGACATGGCCTACGATGATCGGTATGGTGCGCCGGGCTGGTATCCCCTCTTCGACCTGTCAGACGGCACGCTCCTGTGGCTGCTCAGTGACGAGGAAGGCAACGGTCCCGGTCGCTTCGAGATTGTCCGTCCGGAATGATCGCCAGACAACCGTCGTCATGTCGACAGTCTGTCGTTCATCCTGACACAGACTGTCTGTGACGGCCCGTTCCCCGTGCCGAGGTATTGTCGAAAGTTGACGGGCCGGCAAAAAGGTTGCTCGCCCACCCGCTTCTGATGCAGGATCTTCGGTGAGTTGCTGTGCCAGGGGGCGATGAGTGGGGCGGGTGGCTCCTACGAAAGATGTCTGGGGCATCGATCGGGAACCGAAGTTTCC
>JAJDEJ010000170.1 GCA_029259815.1 Planctomycetaceae bacterium
TGGGTGGCGGGGTCTGAAGCGAAGCGCAAGGCCCCGGCGCGTGTGGACGCCGA
Source organism: Planctomycetaceae bacterium (assembly GCA_029259815.1). Lineage (GTDB taxonomy): Bacteria > Planctomycetota > Planctomycetia > Planctomycetales > Planctomycetaceae > JAHBXU01. The sequence goes on from JAJDEJ010000170.1 coordinate 54, forward strand.
ATGTCAGGGCCATCCGCTTCGCTGCTGACTCTGCCACCCCGACCTGTCAATTCAGCTTGGATCAACCACGAGAGCACTTCCAGAATTAGTTTTCGCGATCTGCAGGAGTGCCTCTCAGCGAACAAACGTCAGCACGCGTACAAGCTCCTGCACAGAAGCCATGGAAATGGTCTAGAAGAGACTACGGCAATTGTGGCCGCTGGACGCCTGGAATTCATGCGATGGGATGCTGAGATGCTAAGTCGTGTTGGAGGGAATCTTTGACACCCCGTATAGTCCGCGACTGTTTATCACTCAATGAATTTCCCGGGCCTGTCGCTGTCAACCGGGGAGGATCGTACGATGCCGAGACTGTGTTCGACCTTGGCGCTGGTTACCTGCCTGGCCTTCGGCTGCGGGTCCAATGACGATCAACAATACTCCGCAGAGCATAGGCAGCAGTCGGAGGAGTTCTCTGCTCCCTCAACTTCAGTTGACGGTCCGAGTCGTGAGGAGGAATCCTCACGTTCCGTGGCTCCGGGTGATCCACTCGTCGGTCCACAGTTTGTTGCTCCGGAACCTTCACGCTCGGCTGAGCCTCAGCCACTCTTTGCTCCAGGGCTGTTGAGTGAAACAGCCCCCAAGGCTCCACAAACGGCCTTGGCGCCTCTCGTCCGCACACCAGCCGTAGCACCTCCTCAGCCTTTTGATGTCGTGAGAGTGTTCTACGGGACGAATCGTGCGCTCACGGGGTCACAGAACCCGAAGAAGTTCTATGGTCAAAGCCGAGGAGACGTCACCTACGGCCACTGTGATATCAGCATCCCCAAGAGTCATCAGAAAGGCAAACTGGAGTCGCCCAGCATCTGGCGGTTCGAATTTCGTGAAGACCCGGAGAAGCATGTCGTGCTACTGGGAGTCCATGAAAAACCACAACACGAATTCATGAGCGAACTGCGACAGGTTGTGTGGAACTCCATGAACATTGTTGAGACAGAGCACGGGCCCGCGCTGGCTGGTGGCGAAGCATTAGTCTTTGTGCATGGTTTCAACAACTCCTTCGAGGATGCAGCACGGCGGGTCGCCCAGATTGCACACGACTTGCAGTTTCAGGGTGCACCGGTCATGTACAGCTGGCCCTCGCAGGAAAAGTCGAGCCTCGACGCCTACCGGGAAGACGGTCACATGGCGGGCTGGAGTGAGGAACATCTGATCGATTTTGTGACACAAGTTGCACGCGACTCAGGTGCCCGACGAGTGCATCTCGTCGCACACAGTATGGGCAATCGGATCGTCTCAGGAGCCCTCCGCCGACTGGTTGAACAATGTGTGACCCAGCAGATTCCGAAATTCAACGAAGTGATTCTGACAGCACCCGACATCGACGCGGACTACTTCAAAACCGCCATCGCCCCCTACATCACACAGACTGCAGAGCGCATCACGATCTACTCGTCTTCACGAGATATTGCATTGAAGCTCTCCAGTCTGTTCAACCCATTGGCCAAACGGCGACTGGGTGAGTCGGGCCGCGAATTGACGTTGTTCCCAGAATACTCCAACATTGACGTGATCGACGCCACGGATGTCGAAACGGATCTGTTCACACTCAACCACTCGTATCACGCGAGCAGTCCAACGGTGCTCAACGACATCGAACTTTTGCTCGCGGGATACACAACGGAGGAGCGTGGTCTCTCATCCATGCTGAACCGCCTTGCCTGGCGGATCCGCGACATCGGCCAACAACTCAGCGATCGCGTCAGCGGCTCCTCGAAATAGTCGGTTATCAGTCCTCGACCTCACAAGACCTGGCGGTAGGGGCATCAACACCTTGCAGCTGGCGCGGGTTGGTCTATTCTGAGGACTTCGCTTTCTTTTTATTCCATTTCTGCGAGCAAGGTCTGCCATGTCAGAGGCTCAACTCAATGTTGCCCCCATTCCACTCGTTCCTGCAACAGGCTGTGATGAGCGGGCGGTTCCACTTCTCCTGCAATGTCAGCGCGACAACGTTGAGCCGTCGTCAGTCTGTTCTTGGATCGCCGATCACCGATCAGACTTTGAGGCGAAGCTGAATGCCGCAGGGACGATCCTGTTTCGAGGTTTCGGTCTGAAGTCTCCCGAAGACTTTGATCAGTTTGTGTCCGCGTTTGGTGAGGAGAATTTTCCATATGAGGAATCGCTATCGAACGCAGTGCGTGTCGTGCGAACGGAGCGAGTGTTTTCAGCCAATGAAGCTCCGGCTGACGTCACAATTTTCCTGCACCATGAGATGGCCCAGACGCCCATCTTCCCGCAGAAGCTGTTCTTCTTTTGTGAAATAGCGGCAGCCGAAGGCGGAGAGACGCCTCTGTGTCGTTCGGATCTGCTGTTAGAACGACTTGCGGAAGTCGCACCACAATTTGTGACCGACTGCGAGAAGAAAGGGCTCAAGTACACGAATGTGATGCCCGGCGATGATGACGCTTCATCCGGCATGGGCCGCAGTTGGCGGAGTACACTCCGTGCTGATGCTCGCAAGGCGGCCGAGTCACGACTCAGTCAACTGGGTTACTCCTGGGAATGGCTCGACGGTGACTGCCTGCGCGCCACAACGCCTGTGCTCCCGGCTGTGCGTGAAATCAGCCCAGGACGGCGATCCTTTTTTAACCAGTTGATCGCGGCATCGAGTGGCTGGAAAGACACTCGCAACGATCCGACGAAAGCGATCACGTACGGAGACGGACAGCCGCTCGATCGGGAAGCCGTCCTTCTCGCAACTGAATTGGCCAGAGAGTTCTCTTACAACGTCGACTGGCAACCGGGCGATGTGGCAATGGTCGACAACCGCATCTCGATGCACGCACGCCAGCCCTTCATTGGCACCCGTAAGATTTGGGCCTCACTGGTGAAGGCGGAACGTCAGCCGATTGATGAGAACCCCTCGTGATGGAGTGAGAAGTGGTCAGGGTCGCGAAATGATGATTGGGAATCATGGTGAACGCCATTGACTGGGCGCGTTCCTGAGGTTTGCCCTCTGGATTCACTCGACGGCATCGCTGGTTGAGGAATCCGACATTGAGGAGCGTGTACGTGATCGTGCCCCGAGTGGTTACTGTGATGCACGCTTGCGTGGGATCGCCGCGTGGGGAAGATCGATCCCCAACAACTCGGGCCATGCTTTCGAGGGCACGTTCCAGGGTTCTGCCCGCAGAGGCTCTGTCAAAGGGAAGATCCAGGATTGATGTTTCCATGTGCGCTCCACAGTCAACAGGTCCAAATTCGGGTCGAACATCAGTTGAGGTTTGCGACCATTGAGCGCGATGATCGCCACCGCTCGAATCTCAACCTGCTTGAGACCGACTCTGGTGGAGGCGATGTCTGAAAAGAACCGGGACGCCGCCGCAACCTGCTCAGGGGACTTGGCGATGTCCATCAACTGCCGCTGAGTGAGCATCTTGCCGATGGGAATCTCGACCGTTCTTCCCGTTAATCCGTCCGTGGCGTAGAAGCGGAGAAATAAATCCTTGTGATGCAGCATCATCCTCCAGGAGAAATTTTGGCCCTCTTCCGTCCAACTCGCATCTCCCGGATAGGCATAGTGACGCAAAGGGAAAACCAACTGCCACGCGACGAAAACCCCGACAACGCCCAGCACGAATCGTTGCCTCAGCGGCGGAGTCCGGCTCGCCACAATCACATCTTCAGGAATCGTCAGCGACGGTCGCCGCAACAGTTTCCGCGGCCAGTCGGGTGCGAAGAAAATGGTTGTCAGCAGAATCATCATCCACGGGAAGATGTCAATCTGGAATAACACGGAATTCATGAGGTGAAAGAGGACTGCAGCCGTGTATGCAAACGCTCGCGTCCATCGCCACAACAACAGGGGAACGATCAACAGATCGAGCAGCAGGCCGCCATAGCTCAGCACCCACGGCACCCAGGGTTCTGCGAGAAGCGGGCCAATGATGGCCAAGTCCGTCTTCTGAGGGATCCAGATGCGAAGCGGCATCGCATGCAACCAATCGCCATTGAGCTTAGCGATCCCTCCATAGGCGTAAGGCAAGGCGATGAGAAACATCAGCACCCACCGCGACCAATTGGGAATGAAAGGACGAGCCTGCTTGCGAAAGAGAAGTGCATCCACCGAAAAGGTGCGATGAGCCGGAACCAGGATGAGCACAAAGGCGATGAGACTCGTCAGGTAGTAATGATTCTGGTAGAGCGCCGCCTCGGCCAAGAGTGTGTAGGTGAAGGTGACGAAGAGCAACACAGCGCTGAATCGGTAAAACAATCCAAGGCCCACACCAATCGCGGCCAGTCCCATCAACAGATGGACTTGCCGCATGCCATCGCGACTGAGCGCCTGCACCCATTCGAAGCCATAAAACTTGAGGTGATACCGGCTGGCAGCGAAGTAGTATTCGACCCAGCCTTTCTGGAGGACCATGACAACATGCGCCAACACGGTGCCCGCAAACGCGATTCGGAAGAACACCACACTCGCCATGTCACACGGCTCCCACAACCGCCGCCACCAGGAGGCGGATGGCTGGGAGTTCGTGACAGCATGCTCATCCGATTGGCTCATTGATGTTTTACTTTCCAAGAACCAGTGGCATTCGTGAAGTAACCGTTCACGCCCCGGACAGGAGTTTGGGGATGGGGGTGCCGTTGAAGTTGGCTTGGACGGCTTGGGGGACGAAGGCGAACACGTCTTGCTTCTGCTGGCGGCAGGTTTCGATCACGCTCAGCAGCGTCTCGACGAAG
>JAJDEJ010000018.1 GCA_029259815.1 Planctomycetaceae bacterium
GATGACATCATCACCCGCACGACCGACCAGCGGGGCGGACCGCGTGTGCTGGACGGCGACGGTCTGGCAGGACCCCGCATCGACATCGGCTCGTTCGAGCGGGTCAACGATTTCAATCCCGACGACCCGATCCCCGAGGTGATTCAATTCGGAGACATCACACTCAAGGTCGTCAAAGTGGCCGAGAACCTGATCTCGCCGAGCCTGGTGGTCAACGCGGGCGATGGCAGTGGCCGCGTCTTCATTGCCGATCAGATCGGGTTCGTGCACGTGCTCAAAAACGGCACGCTGCTGGGCTCGCCCTTCCTGGACATCACCGACAGCATCACCGACACGCTCAACGGGAACCAGGAAGTCGGCCTGAGCGGCTTCGCGTTCCATCCCGACTTCGCCATGCCGGGCACCGACGGGTTCGGCAAGTTCTACACCCTGGTCGATGAACTCGTCGACGATCTGGCTCCCGTGGACTTCACCCACTTCCCGCTGGCCCCGGGCGAAATGCGTGCCGCTCAAAGCGTGCTCCGCGAATGGACCATGAACAACATCAACGATGATGTCTTCAGCGGCACGTCGCGCGAGCTGATGCGGATCGACCAGCCGCACGACGCACACAGTGCGGGCAACGTCGTCTTCGGTCCCGATGGATACCTGTACATCTCGCTGGGCGATGGCGGCACGCACGATGATCAGGGACCCGGTCACAATCCCGACACGGGCAACGCCCGCGACCTGACGGTCGTCTATGGCAAGATCCTCCGCATCGATCCGCACGGTAACAACAGTGCCAACGGCCAATACGGTCTCCCGGGGACGAATCCGTTTGTGGGCAACCCCAGTGCCCTGGATGAGATCTACTTCTACGGCCTGCGGAATCCGTTCCGCTTCAGCTTTGAGCGGGACGCAAGCGGCAACAAGACGAACAAGATCGTCATCGGCGACACGGGCCAGGACGACCTCGAGGAAGTCGACCGGGCGGACATCATCGATGACAAGGGCGGTCACTTCGGCTGGAACATCAAGGAAGGGTCCTTCCTGTTCGACGCCGGCCCGCCGCCGAATCCGCCACCCGAATTGCGGATCGGAGCGACGGCCTACAGCCCGGGAGCACCGCTCGGTCTGATCGATCCGGTCGTGGAGTACGACCACGGTACCAACGCCGAAGGCACGGCTGTCATCGGCGGCGAGACCTATCAGGGCGACCTGATCCCCGAACTGAAGGGGATGTACGTCTTCGGCGACTTCAACCAATCCTTCTCCGGCCCCAGCGTCCCCGATGGCCGCGTGTTCTACGCCGACCTCGACTCTCCCGATCCGGAGATCTTCGAACTGAACCTGATCGGCGAGCAACTTTCCCTGGGCGGCGGCGTCTCGATCTTCATCAAGGGCTTCGGTGTCGATGAATCGGGCGAAATCTACATCGCCGGCAGCACCACCCTCTCCAGCGCCGACAACTCCGGCATCGTCCTCAAACTCACTTCCACCACCACACCGGTCTCTGTCCCCTCCACGACCGCTGGCGACATCGATGTGGCGAACGAAGTCGACCCCTTCAGCTTCCAAGCAATTGGAGGAGCAGACTACACGTTCGAGACCATCCTGGGCACACTGCCCAACTCTACTCTGACACTGCTCGATACGGACAACACCACGCAGTTGGACTTTGATGACGATGGGGGTGTCGGGTTCGCGTCGTTGATCAATTGGACGGCCCCATCGGACGGGACGTACTTCCTGCGAGTCGCCGGGGTTGGTTCCAGCACCGGTACCTACATGCTGGACGTCAGCAGCAACACGCTTGGTGCGCCTTCGATCATCGACGACGGTGATTCGGGTTACTCGACCGTCGGCACGTGGACAGCAGCCAACAATCCCAATGCTCGTGATGGCGACGTCCATCATCGGCCCGCAGGCAATGGGGCCAGTGTCTCACAGTGGGAGTTCACCGGCCTGACCCCCGGCAACTACCTCGTCTCTGCCACTTGGGTGGAGCATGCCAACCGGGCCTCCAACAGCCCATTCTCTTTCCGGGACGCAATCGGTGGCAACGAACTCAACTCGGTCGCCGTCAATCAGCAGGTTGCCCCCGATGACTTCAACAGTGACGGCACTGACTGGGAGAGACTTTCCATCGTCGCCGTCACCGGCGCGACGGTTGTTGTCGAACTGCGAAACGGCGGTAATGGCTACGTCATTGCCGACGCGATCCGCCTCACTCAGGTGACTGACCCTGCCCCAGTGATAGCCTCCATCATTGACGATGGAGCCGCCGGTTTTGCCCTGACCGGAGCTTGGAACCTCTCGCCTCTCGGCACCGGTCGTGAGGGTGATCTCCGCAACTCCGCGAGAGGCAATGGCAGCGACAAAGCCACTTGGACTTTCACTGGCCTGACTCCCGGCAATTACCTCGTCTCCGCCACATGGGTCCCCCACCCGAACCGGGCGACGAATGCTCCGTTCAGCATCTTCGACGGCACGGGCGCACCTCCGGGAGCCCCCGGCGTGCCCGGTGCTCCGCTGCTCGCTTCGACACTGATCAATCAAGAACTGGTCCCTGACGACTTCGCGGACCTGGGCAGCGACTGGGAACGGCTGGCCGTCGTCACGATCACCGGAACCGAACTGGTCGTGGAGTTGACCGATGACGCCAACGAGTACGTCATTGCTGACGCTATTCACGTCATCCCCACCACTGAAATGCCTCCTCCGCCATCCACGATCATCGACAACGGCGATCTTAGCTTCTCAAACACTGTCGGCTGGAACCCGGGGGGAGTACCCAGTGGTTTTGATGATGATCTGCTCAATACATTCCGAGGCAATGGCTCCCGCATCGCGACTTGGACGTTCGAGGACCTGACTCCCAACAGCACCTATCGCGTCTCCGCCACATGGACGGCTCACGCCAACCGGGCGACTGACGCGCCTTACACAATCTTGAACGGAGCCATTCCGTTGGCCACGATCGACGTCAACCAGGAACTGGCCCCGGATGACTTCAGCAGCTTTGGTGCCGACTGGGAGGATCTCGGAAGCTTCTTCATCTCTGGAAGCACGCTCGTGGTCCAGTTGACGAATGACGCCAACGAGTACGTCATCGCCGATGCTATCCGCATCGAGCAGCTGCCTTAAGAATGGATCGACGTCCAAGTCCCACCGGTCGGCTTGTCCGCCAGTGGAACGGTGTTACCAAATCGGGACGACAGGACACCGGTTGAATTTTTTGAGCAGAAAACGGCTGCCTGGAATCCCGATTTTGTCCAACTTTTCGACCGATTTGCTGGATGATGCCGTGAATCGTGTCACTTCAGTGCGAGGTTTTCCGCTGTCCGGGCTTTGGACCTCAACAGACTTCACTCAGCAAGAGTCACAATTCGTCGGCAGTGGAGTCAAGGCTGTCCGGACCTTCTGCGTATTGCGGGTCATATGTAATGTGGCAATGGTCACAGTCGTAGAATAGTTGTTCGTTGTCATTGAAGTCCTTTTCATTCCGCGATGTTATTCGGTGACGACATGCCGGGCAACGAAACTGCGTGTAGACCAAGTACCACACCAGCGAAGAGACGCAGAAGCCAGCCACAGCGGGCCAGAACATCGAGCGGGTGTGGGCCATAACAGTAAAGACTCCACCCCAGAAGATGATTTCGACGAGCCGAATGTATCGTGGGAACCATCGAAGCGGCTGCACAGGATACGGATGCTGTCGGGGAAGGGATGGAGATTGGAAGCTCATTGTGAACCGTGATTCTGTTTGCTATCACCTCTAGATGGTAGATTGCGGTCTAACGCGACAAACCAGATTTCGCGTCAGCACCAAATTGTAATCGTCGATTGCTCGGACGTCACTCTTGTCCCTGGGTTAGAACACTTTACCGGCCGAGCAACCCACCTCGCCGATTACGAAGGCTTCGACCGCACTCAGCTGGCTGTCGAGTTTGCAGGACGGTGAATTCACCCGTTAGCCCGGATATTTCATCCGCCCGTTTGAAGTGTGATTGAGTTTGATGGGGAGCGGTTGGGGCTGTACGGTCCCCTTTCCCCCTGGGGGGCGGCGACGATTGGCGGACGGGGTTCGGGGGCGAGCAGGACCAGAGGGGGTCAGCCGGTGTCGAGCAGGAGCGAGGCGGCGGTCGTGCGGAACAGCGATTGGTACGGACAGTTCGAGGAGAGGTGGAACACCACGCGGCGGGCGGTGAGCCGCACGCGGGCGGCGATCTTCACCAGTGTCAGTCGCAAACGATCGGCTTGGGCCGGGGCGAGGTCGGTCTGCGCCAGGTGAGTCGTTCGCAACTGATGCAGCAGGACGTACGCGAACGAACTGAGCAGCAGGCGGAACTGGTTGCTCGCAAACTCGTGACAGCTGGTGCGGTCGGCGAACAGCATCAGCTGTTGTTCCTTGATGCGGTTCTCCATATCGCCGCGCGGGGTGTAACCCTCGTCGTAGACCGACTGCGGCAGCGCGTCGAGACTCGTCACCACGAAACGTCGGTTGGGGCCTTCGAGCAGGCGTTCCGCTTTCATGATCACCCGTCGCTCCCGGTCCCACGTCTGGGCCGCGTACTCGGTCTCGCCGAAGAGCCGCTGCTTCTGGCCCGTCTCGTCGAAGGCCGCCTCGGCCTCGTCCATCAGCGGGGCGATGCGGCGTTCCAGGACTTTGTTGCGACCGATGCCAAACACATAGTCTACGCTGTGATTCTCGCACCAACGCATGAACTTCCCACGACAGAAGCCGCTGTCCCCTCGCACGATGATCCGCACCTCGGGCCACTCCTGGCGGATGCGATCCACCAGCAGCTTGATGATGGCCCGCGAGTGTTTGGCCGGATCAATGTTGGCTGGCCGCAGGAGCGCACACAGCAGATGTCCACCGCAGAAGACAGACAATGGCAGAAAACAGTAGTGACGATAGTCCCCGTGATAGAACCGCCCCTCCTGCTGGCCGTGGATCGGATCATCGGTCGCATCCACATTCAAGATGATCTCCTCCGGAGGTTTGTCGAACGACTTCAGAAAGACCTCCACGAACAGCTTCGACATCTCCGCCAGCGCCCGCCGGTCGACCCGCTGCTCCAGTCGACACAGCGTCGAGGGCGAAGCGAGCGGATCCTCGACATCCGGCAGCTTGCCAGTTGCCGTCTGCAGCGCCGGATCATCCCGCAGCGTGTCGTGATCATTCAGGTCTTCATAGCCGGCCGCAATCGCCAGCAGCCGCTGAGCCAGCATGTCCCGCTGCTGATGCACGACATAACGCTGATCACGCGGGTCGAGCAAACAGGCACTGATCGTGTCGCTCAATCCGAGCTTTCGATCAACCTCCCGCAGCAGCAGCAACCCCGCATCGGACGTCAGCCGCCCCCCATCAAAATCCGCGACGAGTTGACGTCGCGGCAGCCGTGAAAACGTGATGGCATCCGTGTTACACTCTGTCACGTGATCGGTCCTGAATTCGGTCAAGAGAAACGGGCGTTCCACCCTTCCTTTACCGAATCTCAGGCCATCGTAAAACTCTCAAGACCAACCAGCGGATGTAATATCCGGGCTAGCAGTAACCGTCGACTCCACTCTGGCTCGGCGTGAAACTCCGAAGCAAGAATCGCGATTCGCTACCGGACGCGTGACACCCCCTCCGTTCCACCAGGACAGCGGAGCTTACCCAATCAGATACTCATAAGACCTGGTACAACTTTTTGAGGCATCCCAGGTTCTTGCGACTGCGGTCGTACATGTTCGTAGCGTGCAAGTTGTTGGCGATACCTATTGATCCGTGTATCAGATCCATCCAATTCGACTCCAGCAAGTGGTAGAGCTGGGCAGCATCCGGAGTACGGCGTGCGACAATTGATTGCTGATTGCCAATGGACGACACAAGGACGAAGCAATAATCTTCCCAGAAACTTGCTTTCTCCTACCTCGCCGATCTGCGTCGGTGGTTCTCACCGACTGATGTTGCCAACGAGTCCAAGACGCCGAGGTCGATGCAACCGCCGTGAGTTTTATCGCGGGCGAATTGTCAGCGGTGGGCACGCCTCTACTGGTTGACGCTACGATTCCTGAGCCGGAAATGGTCCATTTCGCGGAGCATCTCAAATTCGACAGGTATCTGACACAATTGGACGTTGAGTTGGCTCTATTCCCTGGTTCAAGGGAAATCAAAAAGACTGCAATGGTGTGTGTCGGTCGTATGCAGCTTCGGGCGAATTGATTGCGTGCTCAGGAGGCAATCTCCTGGTGCGTTTCGGGGCTGGCTCTTTTTGAAACCGATGTCATCGATTGTAAGACGTATCCTGACCCATTTCACCGCGATTGTCAGATGACTTCAAGCTTTCTGCAGCGGTCGAATGGATGAAGTTTGAACCCAAAACTTTCGATGAAGGAACTACGAGTCGATGTACGCGAAGGCGGAACAAGACCGACATGGTGGCTTCACGGCCAGCTAACAGGATCCAATGACCGCAGCACGGCATGCAGAGGTAATGCTGTCGGCGTCGATGTGGTAGGCGCGGTATACGTCGCTCATCGAACCGGACTGGCCGAACTTTGTCACACCCAGCGGCCAAACCCGGGTCCCCAATGCGCTGCCGATCCAGGCCAGTGAGTGTGGATGAGCATCGACCACCGTGACGACCGGAATGTTTCGCTCATCGGACGGCACAAGTTCGTCGAACAAGCTGGCCGGACGTGGATCACCGAATGTTTCGGCCAGTGCGGCCCTTTGATAGTCGGCGTACAGGGGACCCGGCCCGGTGACATTGAACACGTTGACGTGCAGGCCCTCACTGCTCAACATGTCGCGTGCGGCCAGAGCCTCCGGGACCATCGCTCCGCAGGCGAACAGATGCACGACATTCTTTTCTGCGGAATAGCCGGCTTCTTCGCGGGCATCACGCAGTCGATACGCGCCGCCGAGAACCTGTCGCCTCTGGGACTCCCGTTGATCGGCATCGGTGGAACATGCAAACAATTCCTGATCGACCCGTTTGGTTGTCAGCCGCAGGTAGGTCGAACTCTCTCGTCGAGCGACTCGTCGCAGGGCATCGAGTAGAATCCACTCCAACTCCTGAGCGAAGCAAGGTTCGTACGCGGCCAGTTCGGGAAACTCGGCTCCGATGGAGGCGGTGAGCATCGACTGATGTGCTCCCCCTTCGCCTGCCAGCGTGACCCCCGACGGTGTGCCGATCACGATGAATTTCGCCCCCGAGTAGACCGCGTAGAACATCGCATCCAGTCCGCGACGAACGAAAGGATCGTACAGTGTGCCGAGCGGAATCAGCGGCTGATCGAACAACTCATTGGAAAGACCGAGTGCACCAAGCATCAGAAACAGGTTGTTTTCCGAAATGCCTAGTTCAATGTGCTGGCCGTGGGGCGATTCGGTCCATCTCAGCAGGCCGGCATCGACATCCTGTGGCAGTTCCTCCTGTTCACGAAGTTGCCAGACTTCGTGCTTGGTGATCCAGCCTCCCAGGTTGGTGGAGCTGGCCACGTCAGGACTGACTGTGACAATCCGGTCGACGACATCGGCACACTCACGCGAGAGCGTGCTGAGGATCAATCCGAACGCCTGCTGCGTCGATCGCTCTCCACGATAGGTCGAGCCAACATCGTCAGGGATGCCCTTATCCGGAATCACTATCGGGACTCTGTTCTCCTGCCGCAATCGCGCAGCCGCTTCTACGCACAGTTGACCTGCAGGACTGTCCGCAGCGAAACGCGACCACTGTTCGTCCTCCGGGACTCCCAAGTCCGTCCGCAGTGTCGTCATCTGTTCGTCATTCAACAGGACGGAATGGTTCTGAGCATGTCCGACGGTCGGCAGCTTCCACCCCTTGAGCGTGTAGGCGAAGATGACAGACGGTCCCGACAGGCCGTTTGCGTGGGCGAGCGCTGCGTCCATCTCGTCGAGGTCATGACCGCCGAGATTCCAGAAAACGTTGTGCAGTTCTGTATCGTCCCAGCGATCAAGCAGACGTTTCAGTTCCTGCTTATTGCGACTCTTCGCTGGCAGCCATTCGCGTAACTCACTGGGGGGCAGTCGCAGTAACCGTTGATAGGCATCGTTCGACAGTTCATCAATGCAGATGCGCAGCAGTTCGCCGTTGGGCTGGTCGAACGCCCCCCTCAGTGTGCGGCCATACTTTGCGTCGATGACATTCCAGCCATTTGCAGCAAACATCTCCCGCCAGCAGCGGACTCGAATGCCGGGGATGATTCGATCAAGACTCTGCCGGTTGAGGTCGACGATCCAGAGGACATTGTCCGTCGCCGACATCGCTGGTTCGGCAATCGCCTCCCAGACCGAGCCCTCGTCGAGTTCAGCATCTCCCACCAGACTGATAAATCGGCGATGACCGTCAGCCATACCAAACTGATGGGTCCGCAAATACAGATCAACCAATGCCGCAAAGTTCGGTGCCACTGCACCAAGGCCGACGGAGCCAGTCGAGAAGTCGATCGGATCGGGATCCTTCGTGCGGCTCGGATATGCCTGCAACCCTCCGAATTCCCGCAGGCGTTTGAGATACGATGCATCCAGATTGCCAAGCAGGTACTGCACGGCATGCAGGACCGGAGAGGCATGCGGTTTGATCGAAACGACATCGCCCGCTCTCATGAACCGAAAGAACAGAGATGTCATGATCGTGACCACCGAGGCACACGACGCCTGATGCCCCCCCACCTTGAGCGGCTCCGTCTTCACTCGAACGTTGTTGGCATAATGCACCTGTAACGCAGAGAGCCACAACACCCGCCGCTGAACCTCCTCCAAAGCTGAGCCGTGATGAGTCGGGCTTTCGGCAGCCATGAGCATGCTTCCTGTCTTTTCGTCGACACGCGAGATTTAAGAAGCCGTCATCACGGCCTCAATCAGTGACGTCGTCGTCCGGTGCGGATTGCAGCCGTACTCCGCCGCGATTCCGCAGCACCAATCTCATTGGCCGGACAGTGCCAGTCGGGCCTGATTCAAAAACTCGACTCCCTGCGGATAATTTGGATCGAGGCGCAACGTCTTTTCAAATTGCGTCACGGCGTCTTTGAAGTTTCCAGTTGATGCGTAGAGTTGCCCCAGTTGAAACCGAATCTGAGGATTCCGGGGACTCAATTCGGTGGCTCGTTTGGCGTGCTGGAGCGCGCGGTCAATCTGACCCTGACTGGCCAGGAGGATACTGAAGTTAAAGTTTCCGACGATCGAGTCCGGGAACTCGTCCAGTCCCTGCCGATAATGCGTGAAGGCCTCTTCATTGTTGCCCTGCGAAAACAACAGACTGCCAAGGTTGAAGTGGGAGGTGGCGTCTTCCGGCTTCAGTCGCAACGCTGTCCTGTAATGTTTGATTGCATTCTCAGCGTTTCCGTGGGCTGCGTAGTGTTTGCCGAGTTCGAAATGAGGCGTCGACGATTCGGGGTCAGCCTCGATGGCGGCTTGGAAGACTTCAACTGCCTCATCCGCTCGGCCCTGCTTTTGGAAGGCCATGCCGAGTGTCATCCGAGCCGGGACAAACTTTGGAACTGCTTGGACCACTTCCCGCAACTGTTTGATCGCTTCGTCCGCTTTTCCGTTGCTGATCAACTTTCGTGCGGTGATCTCAGTGTTGTAATGGACCATCATGTCCTTGACGTCCGGCAGTGATCCCGTGGCATCCTGCGGTTCTCGCTCTGATCCCCCGGCGAGGTAACCCAGGCTCTCTAGTTTTCGACGTTCGTCGTCGGTGAGTTCCACATTCCCCGCCGCGTGGACGCTCATCTGCTCCTGCACCTGGGCGAAGAGATCCTGCATCTCCTGTAATTGATTCGGCTGTAAATCCGCCAGATTGTTCAACTCGCCGGGATCTTCCTTCAGGTTGTACAACTCTTCCCTCGTGGTCTTGACGTACTTCCAGGTCTCATTCGTCACACTCGCCAACGGTGCCCAGCCAAAGGCATTGTAGAGCGACTGTGTCTCCGAATAACACACGCGCGGCTCAAGCTCCGCTCCCTGCAATGCGGCATCAAGGGATCTCCCGCTGACCTTGTCCGCTTCCACTGCCTGGACGTCGAGACAACCAAGCACGGTCGGCAGGATGTCCACTTGAGAGACAGGAGTCGATACACGGTGACCCCCGCGGCACAGTCCCGGTGCCGAAACGATCAGCGGTACTCTCACAGTCGAGTTGTAGAGCATGAATCCATGCTCTTGTTCCAGATGCTCCCCCAACCCCTCGCCATGATCGCCTACGACCACGATCAACGTATTGTCGTACAGTCCGCGATCTTTGAGATCCGCGATGAGTCGACCAACGTGCAGATCGGCAAATGCGATGTCGCCATCGTAGGGGAGATTGCGGAAACGGTCTCCAAATACCTCTTCATGACTTTCGTAAGGGGCATGGGGGTCGAACAAATGCACCCAGCAAAAGAACGGGGCCTCCTGCTGGCGGTTGAGCCATGCCAGCGCACGATCGACGACGATATCGGCCTTACGCATCAGATGCGACTCGTGCCCGTGTTGCTCGCCACCGGCCATGTCGTCGTCATAGATGTCGAACCCGTGGTCCAATCCATACCGCGAATGCAGCACGACTGACGCCAGGAACGCGCCTGTGCGGTAGCCGGCCTGACGAAGTGACTCCGCCAGGTTGGGAAGTTTCGGGTCCAACTGTCCACGGCCATTGTCGTGCATGCCATTTTCTGGTGGATAAAGCCCGGTGAGAATCGACGCATGCGCCGGGAGCGTCAAGGGCACGGTCACATAAGCATGCTCAAAGAGCACGCCGTCGACTGCGAGCGCATCCAAGGTCGGAGTATGAGCGTCCTCGTTTCCGTAGCAGCCGACGTGGTCCGCACGGGTTGTGTCCAGCGTGACCAGCAGCACGTTGTACATTGGCGTTGATCGCACACACCAAAGTGCAACGCCCACTCCCACCAGCAGCAGACCGAGTCCGACGCCCCACCGCATCCATCGCCGAGTTTGAGGATGATTCATGCCAACGACATCTTGGTGAGACAAACATTCAAAGGCGAACAAAGCCGGGCTTCCGCTTGAGAGACATGATCAGACGCTGCGCGTCTTTCACGAATCCACGGAAAACTCGGTTTGGGTGACGACTCGGTCGCCCCTCACGCCAGCAGCTTCTTGATAGCCGCGACCACCTTCTCGACGTCCTGCTCGTCATTATAGAGATGTGTCGAGATGCGGTTTCCGTAGGAGACGACCTTGACCACGATATCCTGCTCGCCGAGAGCCTTGGCAATGTCTCCGCCTGTCAACCCCTCGCAGCCGACAGTCACCAGGGGCGATGCCATCGACCCGGCTTCGGGGCTGAGGATCGTCACCTTCGGCATGTTCCGAAACTTCTCATACATCATCTCGCGCAAGTAGAGTGACCAGTCTTCGATGCGTTGTTTGCCCATCTCGTTGAGAAAGTCGATCGACGCCCCCAGCCCGATCGCGGCAGGCATGTCCAACGTCCCCGACGTCGCGGTGTAGTACCGATTCCCGTCCTGCAACCGCATCGAATCGACCTTGTCAGCGGCGCGTTTATTAATGTAGAGGATGCCGGTGCCTTTTGGTGCCAGCAGCCATTTGTGGGCACTGGTCGCGTAAGTGTCGCAATTCAGTTCTTTCACATTGATGTTCAGCGCTCCAGGTGCCTGGGCACCATCAATGCAGAGCATGCAGTTCTTGGATTCAGCGAGCTCTGCGATCTTGGTGATCGGCAAAACCAAGCCGGTTGTCGTTGTGACATGAGCGACGCTGATCACCTTTGTCTTCGGCGTGATCTGAGCCGCGAGGAGATCGACGATTTCCTCTTCGCTCTTTGGAGGAGTCGGGATGACAGCCCGATCGATGCCTACGCCGATTCGCTTCTCGTAATACTGCCAGCAGCGAACCCCGCCCGGGTGCTCCTGATCGGTTGTCAACACGCGGTCACCTTCACTGAGATGAATCCCCTGAGCGACTGCATTCATTGACTGCGTTGTGTTCGGCATGATGACGATTTCGTCAAGATCACAGCCAAGATAGTCAGCTGCTTTTTGACGCACCGCTTCGGCTTGCTTCAGCGTCGTACCAAATCCGTTGCCTGCGGGATTCAATTCCATTTCTCGCCAAGCCTTCGTAGATTCGGCGACAACGCGCTTGGGAACGGGACCAAGCGTACCGTTGTTCATGTAGACCAGCCCCTCCTGTAGACCAAACTCCTTCCGCACGGCCTTTGAGTCCCACTTCGGTCGCTGCACGCCAGCTGCCTGTGCACCCCGACTATCGCCCATCACCAGACCCGCAGCCGATATCGCCCCGACTCCGGCTCCGACCTGGTTAAGAAACTGACGGCGGGAAGAATTCTCAGAAGAAGTGAGCACCGACGGAATACCGGACGCGAAATGCTGGTTAGCCATCTCAGTTCTCTCAATAAGTTTCTGCGGAAGAACGGACGCAGGAGACGACCCTGCACTTTTTTAACTGTATTCACAACCAGATCACATTGCGAGTGATTTGTTGATGAGTCACGCTCGAGTGACTGGTTGAATGTCACACCACATTCTTAGTGATCGGGAATAATCTCGAAGATCGCTTCAATCTCAATGGGAACGTTCAACGGCAGCGACCCCATGCCAACAGCGCTGCGGCCAGCTTTGCCAGCCTGTTCGCCGAAAACCTTGACCATCAGCTCGCTGAACCCGTTGACGACCTGAGATTGTTGAGTGAAGTCCGAGGTGCAATTGACCATGCCGAGCACTTTGACGAGACGGACGACCCGGTCAAGACTCCCGAGCGTGCCGCGGACTGTACTCAACACATGTAGGCCGACCAGCCTCGCGGCTTCGTATCCCTCTGCCAGTGTGAGATCGTCCCCAACCCTCCCTGTCACCAATTCTCCGTCCATCGATCGCGGGATGTGTCCTGCTGAGAACAACAGATTTCCGGTGACGACTGCGGGCACGTAGACCGCGACAGGCTTCGCTTGAGGAGGAAGTTCCAGGCCCAGATCATGAAGTCTCTGCTCGAAGTTTGGCGACGGTCGTCCGTCATCAGCATGCGCGCCGTCCAGGAAATGAACCTTCAAGAGTTCAGGGACGAGTGCGCCTGCACACACACCGGTCGTCACCAGCAGGGATTCACGGAAGAACAAGCGACGATTAGTTCTAGTTTGGCGTGTCATGAGACGACTCCTCGAAGCAGTCCGGGATCGGATGTTCGTTCGCCATTTGGCCGACTGGGCCAGAGCGAGACACAGCTGTTGTAAGGAGAAAAGACGCGGTGGACAAGCCAGCGGCTGTTGTGCCGCACGCTGTTCGGAGAGAGCGCACAGTAGCTCAACGACCATGAAACAGCTCAGATCTACGATCGTGAAACAGATCGTCCAGAACTGATCGACCCCGACGGTTGAATTCGTCATGCACCCGACCGGTCGGTATATGCGAAGTTGTTGCTTGACCAACCGGTTGGTATGCAGATTGCGATGCAATTTCGTGAAGATGCACCGAAATAATTATTACAAATTGCGCAGCTCAGTCGGTTGACAATGGAATTCAACGAGGGTATCAGAGAGGAACACTCGATCCGTGCGTTCGCACAAGTTTGGCAACGACAATTTATCACCACTACTTTTCTTCCTCAATAAGATGAGGATGATTCGAGTTGTTCGTTCTGCATTGCCACAGTCGCCGTCGATTCTCATCCGAACCTGTTTGGTCGGTTGTGGCAATCCGGCTCCCCTTCGAATTCAAGATTCCGGAGGCTGGCAGTTCTTGAGACAGGGCTCATTCCGACTGGGAGCATGACTCGTCGAATGCATTTCCGGTCGTCGTGGAGATTCGCTGACATCACATAACGGAGGTAGATATTCATCCCATGGATTTGAGACACCCTTCTGTTGCTTTTTCTGGTCAAGCGTTCTTGAGTCGCCTGACGTCACGCCGATTCTTTCTGCTGGCTCTGCTGCTGTGTTTGTTTCCTGTCGCAGGTTGCGGCAGTGGCCCCGATGGCCCGGAGAGGTTTGCCCTCTATGGGACTGTGACTCGCGAGGGGAAGCCATTAGCCAACGGTGCCATCAAGATGGCGCCCACCGCAGGCGGGCCTTCTACGCAGACAAAAATTACCGATGGCGAATATGAATTTAACTCTCAGAACGGCCCGGTCGCAGGGGAGCAGGAGGTTTCTATCTTGCGTTTCTTGGAAAAACCAGAGCCCACTGAGGGAATGTCAAGAAAGGACATGGATGTGATCCCTGAGACTGGATTTGACTCGCCCATGCCGGTCGGGGGATGGTGGCTGCAAACGACGGTGAGTCCCGATCAGGATTTGGCTGTCGACTTCAATGTCGACGAGGCAAAGAGTAGAAGTCCAGAAAAGAGTGGAAAGATTAAACAGTGACGCTCACGGTGATGCGTACCTCAGTCGCCAATTGATGCGACTTGGGTTTCGTCTCTCTGGTTTTTACTTCAATGTTGAATCGTATGGTGGGTGATGTATGGCCTTCCACTCGTGTGGCCTGAAGCCCTTGGAAGGAGGTGTGTGATAGGCCTTGGGCGATTCGCAGTGATTGAGGTCTTCCCTGTTTCGCTGACGTCGATGTCACGATCTGTTTTGTGACGAACTTTTTTCGTATCTTGAATTTGCGGAGGTCGCTGAGATGAGAGTGAGAAGAACTCGCGGGTTTACTTTGATTGAATTGCTGGTGGTCATCGCAATTATTGCGATTTTGATTGCACTGCTGCTGCCCGCCGTGCAACAGGCTCGGGAGGCTGCTCGTCGTACACAGTGCCGAAACAATCTCAAGCAGATCGGTCTGGCGCTGCACAACTATCACGACGTCTTTTTACAGTTCCCGATGGGGACAGGCTATTCGCTTTGGGGTTGGAGAGTGTTCATTCTGCCGTACCTTGAGCAGACGGCCCATTACAACATCATCGACTTCACCGACGGGATAGACGATGGCAGCCATGTGGGTGGTTCGACGTGTCGCGGTCAGGGACCGCCTTGTTACACCAGTCAGCATCAGGTCAATGAACTGACCGCCGCTGGTGAACCGAACTGGGCTACGAATAAGTTTGTTGTGTTCGGATGTCCCTCTGATCCGTTTGGGAATACGCCTTATGGTGGGTCGAGTGCCACAGCCAAAGACAACATCAACTGCAACTACTACGGAGTGTGCGGCGATGTCGACAGCGTGGAACGCCTTACGACCAACGGGTCTTACGGACCCGACTCTCGACACCGAATCATCTGCTTGCCAGGAGCGGGCTGCACGGAAGAGTACCCTGGTAATCCTAATTTGATTTCCGAGTACAACGGCATGTTCCGCTACGTAGCCAAAGTGAAAATCGGCGATGTCACGGATGGTACGAGCAATACCCTCATGGTCGGGGAACGTGCTGTGGATGAGGGCCACTCATGGGGCTGGTTCATGACCGGCACCGAGGGAGACGGCATGGCCGGCACCGGTGCCCCGATTTGGCAAGGTCCCCTGACCCCAACTGATGGCTACGACACTTCCCCCGCTTCTGTCCGCTACTCCAGCCGCCATACGGGTGGTGCCCAGTTCGTTATGGGTGATGGCTCCGTGCGTTTCATCAACGCCAACATTGACTCAGAAACCACGTTCAAAGCGTTGGGAACGACCAGTGGTGGTGAGGTTCTTGGTGAATTCTAAGAATCTCAAGACGTTTTGAACTTTGACTCTCAGTGTTGATTCGCGTGACCCAGCCAGTTCTTTCGGCTGGGTCACGTTTTCGATTCATGCGGCTTCTATCCTCCCACTCGCTGAACTCTTGCGAATCCCGTGACTGCGGTTTTGAAATTGCCTGATAGGCGTTGATCGTGCCTGAGGGCGCGTCATCCCGTACTCTGTCCCGACACAAAGGATTGTGGGGCAAACATGCTCGTTGTGTGAAGATCACGATATGCTCAGTCGTCCCCTTGTCATCTGGATCGGATGCCTGACGGCCATTCTCATTCTCGCTGGTGCCCTCTATGATACCGCCGTGCGTGAAGCTCCTGTAACTTCAACCCTTGCCTCGCCAACCACCTCTCCCCGTCTGCAAGCGTTTGGCAATTACACGCTCTGGTGGGACGAAGTCCCGCAGGATGTGATCGATCGAGCTGAAAAGATCGAACTTGCCAGCAACCTGCGACCGCAGGACTACGCGGGGCCGGAGAGCTGCCAGAAGTGTCACAAGAAGCAATACGAGGGATGGTCAAACCACTCTCACCGCTGGATGAACGCGCTGATCGAAGATGCCCGCGTGCTCGGAAATTTTGATGACGAAGTGATGGCATACCTCGGTGGGGAAGTGACGTTCTACAAGAACGACGACAGATATTGCATGAAGCTGGCTCGTGGTGAAGTCACGCGAGAATATGAAATCACACAAACAATCGGTTCACGATTTTTTCAGTACTACGTCGGCAAGCAGCGCATCGGTCCAGAAACCGGTGATCACCCCCTCTTTCATGACGATCATGTGCTGCCTTTGGGCTACTGGATCTCACGGGAGGAATGGGTGCCGGTGGTTCATGTGCATGGAGAACAGGCGGAAGATAAACGTCATGACCCCTTCCTTGTACGAAACGACTGGCCGAGACGAGAGTTCGCTGATTACGCCGGAGCGGCTAAAGACCTCTACCGTAGTCAGTGCAACTTCTGCCATACGACTTTTTCCGCCGGCGACATGCTCGTTCGCCATCAGCAATTGCTGGCGCGACATATCCCGACGAAGTTCGATTTCTCGTTGCCGGAGTATGTGCGGGCAGCGCGTCCGCAGCTCTGGCCGGACGGTCGGAATCCCAAAAAACTCTCCGATGACGACTTTGCCACGATACTGAAGGAGTTCCGGAATTTCGATGCGACGAAGCATGCGATTACGCTGGGGGTGAGTTGTGAGGCCTGCCATTTGGGCTGTAGCGAGCACGTAAAAGGCTTATCCAAGAAGCCACAGTTTTTCCCCCATGCTCCCGAGGCATTGATTGGTAGCCCATCACAAGAGTACGACTTGGGGCGGACACACGCAAATGTGAATTGGGTCTGTGGTCGTTGCCATGCCGGCCATCGCCCACAACTGGCAGCCGGAATGTCAACTTGGAATTCCACAGAGTATACTGACGCCATGCGCGGGGCGTGTTACTCTCAGCTGACCTGTACCAAGTGCCATGATCCTCACGAGACGTTGGGGCAAGGCTGGGCGCGTACGTCCATTGAGGACGACGCCATCTGTTTGAGTTGCCATCAACAGTTGGAATCGACGATGGCGAGGACAACTCATACGCGGCATTCCATCGACAGCGAGGGGTCGCGTTGCATGAATTGCCATATGCCACGACTCAACGAAGGCTTGCAGGAAGTCGTGCGGGCGCACATGATCTTTTCGCCGACCAATGCGGCCATGATTGAATCTAACCAACCAAACGCGTGCAACGAATGTCACGTGGATCAATCGCTTCAGTGGACGCTGGGGTATCTCAAAGAATGGTATGGGAAGTCGTATCCGCAGCGAGCAATTCACGCGAACTCTCCGAAACGCGACGTCCCGGCGACTCTCAATTGGTTAGCATCCAGTAATGAATCCGTACGACTGATTGCAGCCGATTGCCTGTCCCGTGCCGAGGCCACATGGGCATTGCCCGAACTGATCGATGCTCTCGATGACCCCTATCTCCTCAATCGTCAATTTGCCCAAATCGGCCTGGAGAGAATGCTCGGGGTACGCCTCAGCGACTTCGATTATCACTTTTACCAGATGCCCAGCGAACGTAAATCTCCCATGAATCAGTTATGTCTCGGATTTCTTTCTGCGGAAACAACGGACTGAAACTGGCACAGCGATGTCGTACTGACCTTATTCACCGAGGATGATTTAACTCATGAGCGACGACAAATCAGCTAAGAATTCGTCAGAAGGGACCACATTGGGCGACGCGACACCGGCGGCACCAAAGAAGTCCAAGTCTTCTCCGATAGGACGGATTGTCATCGGCATTCTGCTGGTGGTGCTCGCGATTGAAGGCTTTACCCATATACGAGTGACATGGGCGAAGTCGAAACTGACCAGAGAATTGGCAAAGGCTGAAGCAGAGAAGTACGAACTCACTCGTGAAGAGGTGAAAGGCCTCCTTGGCGGTCGCGAGCCGGATGAATCCAAGCAGGTCGGTGCCAACAATGGCGATGAACTCTACGACCTCTACTATTTCAAAGGACTCCTGAAACGCAGGGTGCTTTGCTTACATTACGGTGTGGAAGGGCAGAAAGACACGCAAGGATCTGACCGAGAATTGATGGGCGTGATGACTGTTGTCCCAGAGGCGGTTCTTTTTGAGGAGTAGCTCCTGGGAGATTCGGTACTCACTGCGATTCCGACTCTCTTCAATTCATTGTGACCCGCTGGGCTTGAGAGTCTCGATGGCAGATTGAGGCGAAGTCACCTTAGACACAACTTTCCAGGTCACCCTGGAACGACGATCAGTCCGTTGTAAAGCGTTGATGGCCCTGCGAGACAACCATTGCGTCATGTGATTCACGTGCTGAGGTCAACATGCCAAGCTCTCGATAGAGACCCGAATCTCAGCATTCATTCATTCACAAGCTTCAAGAGAGAGGCAGTATTCATGTCAACAACTGAAACCCAGGTTCCTGACTCGTCAAACACTGTCGCGAGCACGGGGCTGGCAAAAAAGGTTG
Organism: Planctomycetaceae bacterium; assembly: GCA_029259815.1. GTDB lineage: Bacteria > Planctomycetota > Planctomycetia > Planctomycetales > Planctomycetaceae > JAHBXU01. The sequence goes on from JAJDEJ010000018.1 coordinate 18,648, forward strand.
GCGTCGTTCTGCTATGCCTCTTGCTAACGGCATTCGCGGGGCTTGAGGCAGTGTCGCTCATGGAGGCACAACGGACAGAGGATTTACGTCGTGAAGTCGGAATCGCAGGAGGGAAATGTCGATTTGAGAATCGAACTCCGACTTTGTTGAAGAGCGTTCTGGGTGAGAATTCTCCTTCGTTTATGGACTACCCGGTGATCGTGGAGGTGGCGATGTCGGGAGATAAGATTGGAGACGACAATCTTGCCAAGCTTCCCCACTTGCCAGATATCCAGGTGCTGGACCTTGAGGGTTCTCAAGTGACGAGTGAGGGTTTGGATGGCGTCCTGCCATTGAAGAGCATCCGGTGGCTGAGTCTTATCGAGACGCCAGTCACCGATATCACACCATTGGCCGAGTTGCCTCATTTGGAAACTTTGGAGCTCAACTTCAGTCGGTGCCGCAGAGAACACTTGTCCGGTCTGTCCCAACTGAAAAACGTGACCGTGTTGTTGGCAGGATACCTTCAGGTGACTGATCAAGAAGTGGTTGAGATTGCGAAATGTTCGCAGCTAGAAGAATTGAGCATTGCCGCTTCTGCTCTTGGAAAACATGGACTGCAGCCACTGACGTCACTTCAAAGACTCCACACGCTCGTGTTGAGCGATGCGAAGTTTGACGCGGCCGACCTGGAAGCATTCAAAGCAGACCGCCCCGATGTCAACATTGTTAGATAATGATTGCCACGTTGCCGTGTGGTCAAAAAAGTCGATCGACCTGAAAATCCAGTCGTCGACGGTAGTTATCGACATCGTGCGACTCTGATTTCGGACACTTAATTTCCTGAGCAGGCGACCGGATGCTGGTCAATGTCCGGTTCGAGCATCTGCAGATGCCCATGATCGGCGAAGTCCATCCAGCCACATCGTCTGACAACAGTTCACGGCTGGCCGTAGTGCATGCGGTTGGACAAACCGTTGCCGCAGTGAGTTTCGCCAAAATTCAGTCAGTAAACTCGACTTCTGTAAATTTGCAGACCTTCGAGTGCGGAAGTCCTGCGACTAATCGCAGTTCACAGGGATTGCAGAAATGGAATGTGGGGTTACCCCCCACTAATCGGGGCGACAGGATTTGAACCTGCGACCTCCGGCTCGTGGAAGTAACGGCGTCCAAACTCCGAAGGCTTGACGATCTCGATCGCCCCCGTCGGTTTCTCGATGATGTAGGCGAACTCACGGTCCACCACATCCGAAATGCCGGTCATGACGCGACCGTCGGGACTGAATTTGACGACCTGTTCGTTTCTGGTCACCGCCATTATCCAGGAAAGCTCCCCGGTCTGCGGGTCGTGATAGCGGATCGTGGTCGCCGATCCGCGGGAGTAGTTGGGGCTGAACTTGCTGGACAGCGGGACCGCCCATTGCCACGGAGGATTGCCAATCTCCGATCCGCTGAGCACGGCAATTTGCCGTCCCGTTCCATCCCAAACGCGAGCCTGTTCACCGATACATGCGATCTCGGATCCATCCGGTTTCCAGAGCACCTCGCTACTCCATACTCCCACCACAAGGGTCTCTTGCAATTCGCCGTCGGACGTCCAGATGCGGAGCTTGTGATCTACGCTTGTGGCAGCAATCCGGTCCCCTTGGGGACTCCAGACGGGGCGGCCGAGTATGTCTGTAGGAGCGGCACAATTCGGCCCGGGTGTCCCGTCCAGATTCCAAATCTGAACCGTGTTCTTTCCGGCATCATCTTCCTGATGGACCACAGCCAGCTTTCCGTTCGGACTGACGGAGAGACTCCGAATCCCTCGTTCCCAGTTCGAGTCCTCGTCGAGTACGAGACCTGCGGAACCATCCCGGCCGCACAAACGAAGACTCGGCTGCCCGCCGCCCACCAGGATCGATTGACTATCGGGAGTCCAGTCAAAATCCAAGGGATAACCGATGAGGTCATCCAGGAACTGTGCGTCGCTGCCATCCGCATTGCAGAGCAGCATGTGGAACTCTTCGCCGGTCCCGATATTCGCTGCGAGTTTCTGATCGTCGGGGCTCAACCTTGCGGTACGAACTCGGAGGCACCAGGGAAGACCAGCCACAGCTCGCCCACTCGTGTCCCAAATGTCGACTTTCCCCGCCGAACTGGTTGCGATGTAGCGGCCATCAGGGCTCCAAGCCACCCACTCGATTTGACCCTGATTGACATCGACGGTGGTCTTGGCTGAATTCTCGACATCCCAGATGCACAATTTCGCATCATCGGCTACGGAAGCGATTTGCCTGCCATCCAGGCTCCAAGCCGCGCATCTCAGATGCCTTGTGTGGCCGCTGAACACGGGTCCGGGCGTGCCGTCAGCTTCCCAGATGCGGACCCCTCCACTGCCCGCTGTCAACAGCCGCGTGCCATCGGGACTCCACGCAACGGAAATAGTCCACTCATGATTCGGCTCAAGGAACGCTTGTCTCTGTCCTTGGTCATTCCATAAGTAGATCGTTCCTGTGCCGGCTGACGCCAACAGCTTTCCGTCGGGGCTCCAATCGAGGTCACTAACACCAGAACCACGCCACACCGCCAACGCTTTGCCGTCGCGTGTCCAGATTCTCAACTCGCCATCGGCGTCCGCTGTGGCCAGACGAACGCCATCCGGATGCCAATCCACAGCGCGCACAACGTTCGTGTGGCCAATCAAGACCGCACCCGGTGTTCCTGTCTCAAAATCCCAGATCCTCACCGTACCGTCGTCGCTGGCGGACGCGATCTGCGTGCCATCAGGACTCCAGGCAACCTTTCTCAGATCCGAGGTATGACCGCAAAAAATGTGAACCAGCTCGAAGCTGGGAACTTTATACACGCGCAGATCGTGGCCGCTGCACAGCGCCATGAACTGGCCCTGCGGTCGCCATGCAAACCTCCATACTCGGTGCGAATACGTTGGTCGCGTACTGGTAATCTGCCAACGGCCGATCTCCGGAAGCTGCTGCGGGTCAGGCAGCAAGCCGGCCAAGGGTGGGATGGCCGGTGTTGCCTTGCTGGCCAACGACGGCGGAGGAGATTCATCGCCGTTCTCAACAGTCACCGAATGGGCATCCGGGTAAGTGCTCGTGGCGACGACATTCCCTTCTCGATCCTTCACCACAACCACAATCGAGGCAGCGACCACGCCGCCAATAAATGCGGTCACGAAAGACAGCGTCACCAAGGTGCGGTTGCGGCGGATCCACTTGGTGCCCCGCGCGGACAACGTCGCCCGACGAGCCAGGATCGGCTCATTGTTCAAATACCGCCGCAGGTCATCCGCCAACTCCTGGGCCGTTGCATAGCGGTCCTCTGGAGCCTTGGCCATGGCTTTGAGCACGACCGTTTCCAGGTCAAGCGGAATGGCCTTGTTGATTTGCCGAGGGGGAACTGGCTCCTGATGGGCGAGCTGTTGGAGCAACTCGTTTCGGTCCTTGCCGGGATAAGTCGGCTGGAGTGTTAGCAACTCGTAGAGTGTCACTCCCAGCGAATAGATGTCGCTGCGGTGGTCGACACCGTCACGCTGCGCAAAAGCCTGCTCAGGACTCATGTATCGCAGCGTCCCCATCAAGTCGCCGGTCATCGTCAGTCCGGCGTCTCCTTCCACGCGCGCCAGGCCGAAATCGGTGATCCACAACTTGCCATCCGTGTCGAGCATCAGGTTCGACGGCTTGATGTCCCGGTGCAGGATGCCGCGCTGATGGGCAAAGTCCAACGCTTCGACCGCCTGGATTCCCAGATGGGTGATCGTGCGGAAGTACTCCGGCCTGTTGGTCGCGTCCTCTGTCGAGAGCGCCGCCAACGGCTGAGTGTCGATGATCGACTGCGAAGGGGGCCGCGTGGCTGGCTGAAGAGACTCATCGACGCGGGCAGCCGCAGTCTCAAGCCGCGTCGTGACTGCGGGATCGAAGCGCCCGCGGGCGATGCTGCTGGCTAACCCCTGCTCTCCCGACTGTGATTGTGGAGGACTCTCATCATCCTTCCGGGCAATCTGCCGCAACTGGCTAATCATCTTGGCAACGTCCTGCCCCGCAATGAACTGCATCGCATAGAAGTGCACCCCACGGTCCGAACCCACCTGGTAAACCGGAACAATATTGCCATGATGCAAACCGGCTGCCGCCTTGGTTTCCGTCTCGAACCGTTTCAACTGTCGTTGGTCGAGCACGGCGGCGAAGGGCAAGACTTTCAGCGCCACCTTGCGATTGAGTGATGCCTGCCAGGCTTCATAGATCACTCCCATCCCGCCGCGGCCGATTTCACGGATGAGCGTGAAGTCACCCAACACGCCTCCGAAGGGTGCCTGCGAAAGCGGCGACTCCCCTGAGTCGGCTGACGAATCATTCGTTGTGGGAAAGATGTCGGGAAATGCTGCAGTCGCCGGACCGCTCAAAATCGGGATGGGATGATGGTGAGCCTCCACCAGAGCCTGAATGCGGTCCCGCAATGGCGCATCATGGCCGCAGGCTTCGTGGAGGTATTGCCCCCGTTCCTCGGGCGAGGAAAACTTGCGGGCCTTGTCAAAGATGTCTTCTTCGCGGTCGTTCATCGATTGGTCCAAATCGCCGTAGGACGGGCGAGGGAAGCGAAGTTCCTTCCTCTATTACTCAGAGGGCATCTGGTAAGTCACGCGATGTGGGCGAGGAGATCTTCGTTGGGGTGCTGGTTTTTGGGGGGTCGGGTGAGACGGCGGAGCATGATGTGAGTCATCGCCAGGTGGAGATCGGCGCGGCTGCTGGCGATCGTCGCT
>JAJDEJ010000171.1 GCA_029259815.1 Planctomycetaceae bacterium
CGTATCCTGCGGTTCACGTGAAAACCTCCCTGAGATGCGACGCTCTTCCGCTCTCACTACGCGAAAACATCAAGAATCGCAGAAGAATTCCGGCCACACGAATCACCGCCAATGGATCTACGCTGGTTCAAGGACTAGTGGAGCGTCGAGGCTGGATTGACGGCTTAAACAATCACCAAAATTGCGTCATCATCCGTCCCCAGCCGACGGCTCCGCCATCGGACGAGCACCGGAAATTGGCCCTTTGTCGTCATTCGATCGACGGCAAAGCCGTCGGCTTGGGAACTCGTCATTTCAGATTCGATGGATCACTCGTGGACGAACCCATAATTTCATGGCTGACAGGCCACTCGTCAGATTGGTCAATCGGCTGACGAGGGGGGCTTCGTCAATCAAACAAGGCTCCGGATGCTGATGCACCCCGGAGCCTTGTAATCGTGACTTGTCCAACGTCAACTGCCTGACGGATCAGAAACGATCGCTTAGACGACTTCCTCAGTCACCTTCTTACGACGCCTGCGCATCACGCCCATGCCGAACGCCGTGAGACCGAACAGGGCCATGCTGGTCGGCTCGGGGACGGGGGGGGGGGTGGTGATTGGCATGTCGAGCACAATGTTGTCGATGACGTGTGGGTCGACAAATCCCGTGCCCATGTCAAACACGAGTTTGTCGACCATGACCCCAGCCAGCAATGTTGGTGTGAACGGCACCAACGGCCCTGGCGGCGGCGCCGCCAAAGGACCGGGAATAAACACGTCCACGCCGACGACCGCCGCCCCAAGGAACCCGGTCACGGTTGTCGGAACTGGAGTAAATCCACTAAATATAGTTCCAATACCGTAAAAGTCGAACGCAAGAAATTCAAAGAGCCCGCCCCCGACCTTAGTAATCTCCAAGTCGGGTGAATCTCCAGGGGAGCCAGGCGTAGGCCCAAATCCCACTGATGGGACCGGGGGAGGAGCGCCAAATGGGGGGACCTGCACGATTCCACCTGCACCGATGTCGGTCAGGAAGTAGCCATCCTCAATCGCTCCGAACGGTAGCGGGGCTCCAGGCGGTAGCGGGGTATTGGGGGGAAATCCTTCGAAGTCGATGGTCACTGGTGCCGCTTGAATGGTCCCTGCCATGCAGAAGACCAACAGGGCGGAAACTGAACAAAGCGTCTTCATGTCGTTTCTCCTCAGAGATTGAATCAACGTTGCCAGCGGCTGAACCACATCAGCCTGCCACTACAGAATGAACGTCAACGTCAGAGAGATACGACAGTCCGAGGTGGACGGAAGATGCCGTCCAGGAAGCGAGGCGGGATGAACAGCCAGTCTTCGCCCACCGACAGTCGGCGTGCAAGAGGCTGAGGGACTGTCACAGTGGCCGTCGTGTGACCGGCACCACTTGCCCCGACGACCAGCGTCGTCGAAACCGAAGAGCCAGTCATCGATTGGCCGGAAAGCCCCACTGCTTGAGGAGGCTGTGGCTGCACAACCGGTTGGGGTGGTTGGGGGACAGGAGCCTGCGGCTCTTCAACGGGCTTGGAAGCGACCACCTGAGAATCAGCGAGGCTGAGTTCGGCCAACTTCTCGAAATCATCCTGCCACATCGTAATCGGCGCAGCCGTACAGACGCTGCTCGCTGCGTATCCCATGAGGAGAAACGCAAGGATCACCCAAGATGATCGACTCAACCAGAATTGTTGATTTGGCGTCACGAAGTGGCCCTTCGTTACAGATTGCCCACGTTTACTCCGTTGAGTCTACCCACCACTTCTCGCAAGATCAAGGATTCGTGCCCCAAAACCAAAGAATAGTGGTGGGTCAGTTTGGAGCGACGGTCTTGTGGGGTGGCACGCCCTGACGTCAGGAAGGGCGTGGCGAACGGTTCTGTCGCCTTCAAACGCTGGTTCTGCGCTCCCACGCCCATCCCGTTGGTCTGAGCGTGCCACCCACTCTTCTGAAACTGACCCACTCCCCCAAGAATCTGCAATCCTACTGTGGCAATCAAATTAGTGTAGCGTCCATCGCGGCGAACAAGACTGGAATCATCGACCCTGCAACGTCCAAACGCCCCTTACACCAAAGTGCCCGTGGCACTAAGGATCGATGGCAAAGACTTCGGGTTTTCTCTCAGGACCGTTTCACACAGCGGGGCGGTCAGCCGCTCCCATCGACCTCACCCCGTGCAGTGAAAATGCCCCCGGAAGGACTTGAACCTTCAACCTACTGATTAAGAGTCAGTTGCTCTGCCAATTGAGCTACAGGGGCAAGTGGTGATTTAGCAACAAGATACTTGATTCTCAGATTCTCCTGCATAACGTTCCTACAACCGCCTGCAGGATTGTCGAGATGTCCACGGCCAAAACACCAAAACGAAAGCCGTACGCTGACTTCCCTCTGACGCTTCATGCGACCGGACAATGGTGCAAAAAGACTCAAGGGAAGATTGACGACTTCGGCTCCAATGCAGAGTCAGCTTTCAGAAGTATCTTGCAATCCGCGATGATTTGCAAGCAGGCAGAACGTGGCAAGGGCAGGGCGGGTGCAGTCCTTTATTGGTGATAATTCATCTGTTCAGTCGATGGGACGAAATGTGTCGTGTGATCGGTCGGCCAAATGGCGATTGACCCCCACGGGGTCTCATCACACAGCCCAGGGTCGCGAGCGAAGCGAGCGCACCCTGGGATCGAGATCACGACGGGAAGATCAACCCCAACGGGGTTGCAGCCGATACGCATGAGAGATCACAGGTGCGATAGAACCCCGTTGGGGTTCTGTTGGTGAGGCCGATCGTGTCCCAGGGTGCGCTCACTGTGTGAGCGCACCCTGGGCTCTGTGATGTGACCCCGAAGGGGTCGAGCAGCTCGTGCAAGAGCCGTATTGAATAAGACCCCCTCTGAGTGACACACGACACTCGCGCAATCGGTTTTGGGAACTTCTCGGTGAGAATAGGGTTCATGAATTCGTTTCCGAATCCTCTGGCCGGAGCGTTACTCATGGTCGGGAAGGATCTTCTGGCGGACACATTCATCGAGCAGGGCGTTCGTGAACGCGTCCGTATCCCGATAGTCGAGGTGTGAAGTGTCTGGACAATCGAAGATTGCAAGACCAGGCACGTCCTTGAAATGGATCGTAGGAGCCCCCGTCAACTCGGAGAGCTGGTCCCAGAATTCTTCCTTGGGGAAATGCGAAACCGATAGCCTCCAATGCTCGCCCGTCTCAGGAAAACGGATCAACACGACCGCGCCTCCGCGACTCTTGATCCTGTCGATGTACGGCTTCAATGCTCGGGCGGTTGCCATCCAATCCTCGCGGCTGGGTGTCTCGGGCACGTATTTCTCGTAGAATTGGATCGTCCCACCGACACGTCTGGCGCGCTGTTTCTCGACGTCGACTTTCTGGAAATCGAGCCGTTGCGATCGATCAAGTTGTTTGGAGATAAAGCCGGGAGCGGCGAATTCGGTTCCCGTGATGAACTGGCGAATCAAGGGGCGGAGACGGAACTGAGGCCGGGCAATGGCGAAATGCGAATTGACGAACTGCAGTTTCAGACGCTCTTCAACGTTCCAGGTGTGACGCTGTTCTCGATAATGTTCGACGTTTCTGCTTTGGGAGTGTGCTCCCTCGACTCCCTCCTGCAAGGCAGACGGGCTGAGGGAACACAGCACGATTCCGACGAACCGATCATCATTCGCAAGATCTTTTAATGTCGCGAGTGGGGATGTGGCCGAGACCGCAAGTTGTGTGAGATGGTAGTCGTGGAAACGGTTTCGAAACACGCGTGGCGAAAATCCCGTTTGCATCCGAGACGCACCGAGTAACACGACGCTCTTGCCCTCGTCATCATAGATGCGACTCCGATGAAACGACCACAACTCACGGGTATCAGGCACGGTGGGCTGATAACCTTGCCTGCGGACGATCGTCTCGGCTCCGCCCACGACCAGGCATGTGATCAAAACGGCGATCAGCAGCGTCTGTCCCCATTGACCGTCGGGGACTTCACGCTCAGAAGGCGAAATAGATGAATGCACGGTCTGCGCCCCCTGAGAAGAGTATCGCCATCATCATCCCGGCGAGCACGAGCGATCGCGCCCAGCGGGGCGACCGAGCAGCGAATGCCTCGATCGTTGTGTCTCGCAGTATGAGGTGTGACAGAAACAGGACCTCCACTGCAGCGATCACGATTGAAACATCAACCGTATCGAGGTGTGTCGATGGCGTTGTGTCGCTAAGTCCGAACATGGTTTTCAGCATCGCCACTGCCTGCCCCATGCTCTGAGCTCGGAACAAAACAGCCGTCAATGTGACGATTGTAAACGTCAGCAATGTGAGCCCGAGTTGACCACCCCAGGTTTTCCAAACACGGATTCTCGCAAAGGGCGTTGAGCGAATGACAATCTCCAGAACCATCAGTAACCCGTGGACGACACCAAACATGACAAACGTCCATGCCGCACCGTGCCACAGACCGCAGAGGACCACCGTCACGAACAGGTTCACCATCGTGCGGAACAATCCGTGGCGACTGCCGCCCAGTGGAACATAGACATAGTCCCGAAACCAGGTCGAAAGCGTGATGTGCCAGCGCTGCCAGAAATCTGTGATGCCGCGCGCAGCAATCGGGCAGTTGAAGTTATCAGGCAGTGAAAACCCCAGGCATAAACCTAAGCCGATGGCACATGTTGAGTAGCCACAGAAATCGCAATACAGCTGGCCGGAAAAAGCAAAAGCGGCGCACCACGCACTCAGTGCTCCGGGGGGGGCTGCCTCGGCATAGACCGAATCGACAACCGGTGCTAACAGCGTGTCTGAGATGACGGTTTTCAGAAACAGCCCCAAGGTCACCAAGCTCAGCCCCCAGCCAATTTGACGGAAAGACACCGTCCGAGAGTGCAGACACTGAGGCAGGAAATCATGCGCCCGCATGATTGGTCCTGCCAACAGTTGAGGAAAGAATGAAATGAAGAGAGCGACATCAGTAAAGGATGTCCATGCCTTCATTTCATCTCGATAGACGTCGATCGTATAGGACATCGACTGAAATGTATAAAAGGAGATTCCCCACGGCAATAAGATGTTCAGGGAAGAAGGGACATAGCCAATACCAGCGAGAGCCAGAAGCGACGCGATATTCTCAAGAGCAAAATTGCCATACTTGAAAAAGCCAAGGAGGCCGAGGTTTGTGCTGAGGCTGCACAATAGCCAGAGCCGACGGATGGTGAAGGTTGGCGATGCTGCAATCTGTCGAGCGGCCACCCAATCAATGACGGTTGAGAGGAGCAGCAAGGCAATAAATGGAGGATTCCAGGCTGCATAGAAAGCATAGCTGGCGGCAAGCAGGATGAGTTTTCGGACCGACCAAGACACGGGCAGTTGATACAAGCAGAACACGACTCCGAAGAACACTGCAAAGCTTAAGGAGTTGAATGTCATGAACTTGATTCAGAACCGACGTTACAGGATTGGCCAGAATTCAAGCGAGCACAGTCGCAGCAGTTCTTTGAAGTCTGGCAAGTTCCATGACGGGGAAAGCAGAGGATGGAATCCGCCAGACGGTCAAAGGTGTGCGTGTCCTCGAGCGTCAGTCATGCACGACACTCACTCTTGCTCGATGTAAGTTCCGTAGACTCATGCCCCAGGCGATGAACTGGCGTGCGCGGGAATTCACAACTGGATGATATGTCTCAACAGTGGTAAGCTGCCAGTGATCTGCGGCTCTCCGGTTGACTCGCGTTGTCGGCTGGCTCGTCGAAAAGGGAGGATCGAGATGCGTGTGAAGAGAACAACACACTGCCGTGGATTCACTCTGATCGAGTTGCTGGTGGGGATCGCCATCATTGGAATCCTGGTAGCGCTCTTGTTGCCCGCAGTGCAGTCAGCACGTGAGACGGCTCGACGGACACAGTGCCTCAACAATCTTCGTCAGGTCGGGTTGGCCCTCCATAACTACCATGACCAGTTCAGCCGCTTGCCGCCGTCGGTCATCTGGAGCGGTCCACCCGGGGAACCGTTGGGAGGTGGGTTGTTTCCTGTCGGGGTATTTGATCGCATCGCGACCGGGATGGTCACTCCGGCCGATCCGGCTCGGGTGTATGCCAACTGGCTGATGATGCTGTTGCCAGCACTGGGTGAAGGCGCATTGGCGAATGCCGTGGAGTCCCGTCTGCCGGTGTCCGACCCTGCGAATGAGCAAGTTCGATCGACCCGTCTGTCCACTCTCTCCTGCCCGAGCGATTCCTACAACTCTGCGGGGAACCCCTATGTGCGAGACGCCTTGGTGGGTGGTGACTCGAATCACTATGCCCGCGGCAATTATGCCATCAACTTGGGTCCAGGACGTGCCTGCTACTTTGAGTCCGATCCGACGTGCACTGATGGATTCCATGTCGGTGACTCGGATCTGGCCAGCGTCAATCTCACGCTCTGGGGATCGGGAGCTGCCGGCGTCAACACATCATTGGGGTTCAATGACTTCAGTTCGGGCCTGTCGAATTTCGTCGTTGTCGATGAGATTCGCGCCGGGGTCCATCACATCGACCCGCGAGGGGCGTGGGCACTCGGGTTTCCCGGGGCGAGTGCGACCGTCAGGCATGGGTTGGCCACATTCGTTGAAGATGCGAATGGCCCCAACAATCAGTTTGTGCATGCTGATGACATTGTCGGATGTACAGAACTCACCACTCAACTGGGGGGGTCCCTACAGGACCTGCGGATGCCCTGTTGGCCGGCAGTCGGTCAGCCAGAATTGAACTCGCAGGCGACAGCGAGGAGCATGCACACGGGGGGAGTTCACGTGCTCATGGGTGATGGGTCAGCACACTTTGTTTCAGACACCGTGAGTTCTGATGTCTGGTATTGGATGCACAATCGTGAAACGACAGAAGCTGTCGATCTGCCGTTCTGACTTCCTTGGGACATTGCCATCCGGCTTCAGGCCCTTATGAGTGACCAGTGGTACTATCGCACGCGGGGACAGGAACTGGGACCAGTCTCTGAAGAGACCCTGCGACAGCTGATCGGCACCGGCGTCCTCAGCCGGAATGATATGGTTTGCGTAGACCGTGGCTCTTGGAGGATGGTTGGCGATCTGCCGTTCTTTGATCACCTGGAAACACGTGTTCCTGAGACACCCATCTTGGCTCACGACACAAAACAGAAGTCCGGGCCGGCCTCCAGCAGTGCCGTTCGAAGTGCGATCGTCGAGTCACACAGCTATCTGCATCAGCGAGAGGCCAAGCTCGCGAAGCAATCGAGTGATCGACATCGCCCACGAATCGCAGTCCGACTTCCTGAGTGGGGATGGATCTTCCAATTTCCAGCAGCAGTCGTGAATGTCTTGATCGCGATCACCAGCCACATGATCGGTTGGCTGATGGGAGTTGCTCGTCCTGTTCTGGTGTCGAAACTGACATGGGGAGGATTTGCTATCCTCGTGACAAGCTATCTCGCGTATGCCATCCCGGCAACAATTCTGACTCAAGCGGAGACTCACACGTTCCTCAGTCAAACAGTCACTGAATTCCGTCGGCTGCGTGAGGAAAAAGCAGACGAGCAACACTGGCAAGCGTTTTCTCGGCGTACCCACCAGGAACTCAGCGAAATCGTCCCGAAGTTGGAGCAGGCAGCCAGGACGGATGATCCGGTCTCGATGGAGTATCTGTTCCTCGCTCGCGATTACCTGCCTCTCATGATTGCCGATTCCCGCGAACAGCCCAGTGAGGCGGAACAGAAATTTGACATTCACATGGATCGCGTTGAGCGTGTGTACGCAGTGGAGCCGACATGGAGCAACTGGATTCCCGACTGGCACATCATGGCAATCATCCTGCTCGTCGGATTTCTGCTGACCGTCTGTGCCTTGTGGAAAAGGTCGGCTTTGTGACGAATTCAGAGAATGAATTTGTTGGGATTAGGTGGGGCAAGATGAATCGTCTTCGGCGGGCTACCGTGATTTCCCGATGACGTTCAACTTTCGATGGCCGACATCATCAGGATGAAAAATCCAATTTCTCGGAGTGTATCCATCGAGTCGACATGACTTGTTCGGCATTCTGGCTCGTCAACGTTCCGAGAGAAGATCTTCTTCTGACAGAACGGTGTATTTGATGTGGGATCGCGCGCCGGCTGTGAAGAAGAGGAAGATCGTTCCGTCCTCAGTTTGCAGGATGCAGGGATACGAGTAGGACTTTTCACCCGAGACAATGTCTCTTCGATGTGGGTAACTTTGGTCTCGATCAGTCGACAGGGCGAGTGTCAGGAGCGTCCGGTTGAACGAACTGTTGTTGTATGCCAAGAGTAGGTTTCCGCTTTGCAATCGTACAAAGTCGACGGGGGAATTCGGATTCGGGAACTCCGTTTCTGTTCCTGGACTCCATGTGCGCCCACCATCCAGCGATTCGGACCGGACCACGAAACCGTCTGGCCGGCCAAAATAGTCTCCGCCACGACGGCAATAGGTAACGAGGTGTTGATCGGTGATCGCTGCGACCGCTGGTTGATGATTGCCCAGCCGCGAGTGGATGATGTCTGTTTTCTCCCAGTCTTGCAGAGTCTCATCACTGCGAAAGAACAACGACCCGCTTTCCTCGGAAACGAACTCCGTATCTGTACTCGGGTTGAAGTCGAGCGGCAGTAGGCAGCTTCCGTCGCTGAGTGAAATCGGTTTTGAACGTGTCATCAGTCCGGGTTGATCACTCGGGGGATCTGCATCGTGCCATGTTTGTCCATCATCAGTTGACACCTGCGCCGCCAGTGTGGCGGTCGACCACGTGTCACCCTGTCGCACCGGGTAGAACATCCAGACGTCCCCTGTCGACGATCGCCAGAGGGCCGGATTCCCTTCCGCTTTTCCCGCCGCGTCGGCAATGACCCGAGGTCTTGACCACTTTCCGGAGGATCGGTTCATTTGCGTGCCATAGATGGCCGTGTCATTCCCGTACTCTCCCGAACCGCTGTAGTAGACGAGGAGGATTTCGCCCGATGCCAACTCACAGGCGGACGACGCATGTTTGTATGTTCCGGGGACTTCCGGGCCAACCACGTCGCGGATCACGATTTTGTTGCCAGGCCACAAAAGGATCGCGCTGTTGCCAATCAGCATGAGTGTCAGCAGCAGGATGACTCGTGCGGTCGTGCTCCGTGGCTTCATTCTCTCTCACCCTCAACGACGTGGACGGAGTGCAGACACTGTCTTCTGCTTTGACCGACAATCAGGCAGCAGTGGGAGTCCGAGTTCTCGACGAACCGCGTTGGCCTCTTCCAGAGTGATGTGGTAAATCATGATGGAGTAGCCAGCCCGTCCAACGGGCTCGAAGCGTTGGAAGTACCGGTAGTCGACGCCAACGTTCCAAGTGACTCCTCGCAGGTAGTTGACACTGATCGCAAACCACCCTGGTTGTGGCCCATAGTCGCAGGGGGTCTCGCCTTTTGGGGGCCTCACCGCAAAATCGGTGCCTCCTTCATCCGTGGGCCCGCCGCCTGGAGGCTTCTCGACTTCGATGCCCGCGGTCTCTGGTGAGATATTGCCAAAGTATGTGATCTGCATCGGCTGGGCCTCAGGATGTTCTCGTATCCAGTCCCGCAGATATAGCAGATCCTGTCCCCAGTCGATGTTGCTGTCGATCAGATGCGTGTGTCCTCCGAGGGGACCGCCGACGAACTCATTGAAGTACGACAAACTGTGAGGATACACCCACAAGCTGCTCCCCACCGACAGTGCGCCTGCGAGTGAAACGGCGATGGTCCACTTTTGAGCTGCGAACAAGAACGCTCTCGCGGCCTGGCTGATCCAAATGAAGATGAACGGAAAAATCGGAAGCACGTACCGCATGTGGTGATTGAAACCGGTTTGCGAGCTCACCAGAACGAGGATCGCCAACATCGGGACGACCAGTACGAGTTCATCAATCCAACATGGTCGTCGCTCGCGCATGCGGAGGCGGACAACACAGGCGAGTCCAGCCAGCAACCACGTCCCGATTGGCACTTTGATCGCCATCGCATAGAGGTAGTAGTACCACCACCCCTGGTTCTGCCACTCGCCGCGCAAGTACGATCGTTCGTGCTGTCCTCGGTTCTCCAACTCTTTCTTCTGGTAATCAATGCCTTGCAGGTAGTTCCTGGGGAGAGGCACTGGAACAAACCTGAATCCCAACTCCGCAAACCGATTTCCCGACCCGGCATCATCCACTGAATCGCCAGCGAGTGTCCGACTGACAAACTGATAGCTGTCCAGCCGATTCAGAGAGCCCTGAAAACCGTAACCCAAATTGAGGAGGTAAACGCCCAAGAGGGAAGCCAGTATCAATTGAGCAACCTCAGCCCATGGGAGTGGATGCTTCCGGACCAAGCGATCCACGAGCCAAAGGAGGGGCCAGAGAACGAAAAAGATCACGAGTGTTGATTTGGTCAATTGGGCTAAACCAAGCGCCAATCCGGCCACCGCTGCCCTCGACCAATCAGGCTCCTTGAGCCAGCGCCAAAAAGTATACGCAGAGGCAGCGCCCAACGCCGTTGTCCCGACATCCGGAGTCACGAGTTGTGCATGTGCCAGAATGTTGGGACTGAAGCACCACAAGATGAGGGCGAGCAATCCTGCACTCATGCCATAGAGGTCACGTCCCCAGGCCCAGCAGACGTATCCGCCGATCAGACTGAATGGAATGCACGCCCAGCGAGCGATCGTGAAGAACCAGAACGTCCGCTCACCATTCACGGTCGCAAAGTCTCGGCCCACCGCATGTGCTGCCCTCGGGGAAGGGGAAGTGTCATAACTCCGCCACTCTGTTCTTGCATCAGCCAGGATCACAGGGATCGCAGCCACGAGCCGCACGAGTGGCGGACTGACGGATGCCAAATCGAAACGTCCCAGTTCCCAATGGCTCACACCAGCCGGCAGATATGCGACTTCGTCAAATGTCGGAGAATGACGGTATGCTCCCCACGCAAGCAACACTGCATGCAACACCAAAAGGGCAGGAACGGCGATACGAACCGAGTGAGCCAAGCGGCTACTTGTCGGCTGAGCCGCAAAGGTTGACTTGTCAGAAGAACCAACATCATTACAAGCGGGCATCAAGGCTCCCATCTCCCACCGTCTGTAACCCGAGTCGATGGTTCGTCGCAGCAAGTGCCAGACCATTTTCATGGTTTCTGTGCAGGAGCTTGTTCGAGGAATGGCCTCCGCCCACTGAATGGCCCTCCTGCATGACACCTGAAGAACAACTTGGGAAATGTTCTAGCGACTTTCAACACTCTCTTGCTCCAAGCCGTCGGGCATCCACTTTCGCCACTTCCACAACGTCTTGATCGCGTCGACTCCGTCTCGATACCGAATCTTCTTTCCAGCCGCTGTATTGCGAGGATCATAGGCGATGGGCACCTCTTTGATGCGTAGACCCATCAGGCAGGCTTTGGCAACGACCTCCGGGCAAAACTCAAACCGCTCGCACGTGAGATTCATCGACTTCAGAGTCTCTGTCCTCAAGGCTTTGTAGCAACACGCTTCGTCAGTCAGGTGTACACCATACCAAACGCGAACACAGGAGTTCAGCAACCAGATACCGGCCTGAAACCCTGTTCGCATGACCGGCGACGACGACCCGACAGAGAATCGTGACCCGATCACGAAATCAGCTTCACCATCAATTAACGGCTCCACAAACTTCGGGTACTCCCGAGGATGAACTTCCAGATCGGCGTCCTGAATGATCGTGAACCGCCCAATTGCATTGTCGAGAGCCATGCGAATGGCCGCCCCTTTTCCTCGGTTCGCCGGACGACGATCAACGCGGATCGGCATCTCGATTTCACACTGTTGCAAGATCTCTGCCGTTCGATCCGTCGATCCATCGTCCACGACCAGGATCTGCTTACTGTAGGGAGCATCAATGACAAGTCGCAGCACTTCGGCAACGGTGTGCTCCTCATTGAAGACGGGAATGACAACCGTCAGAAGAGGCCTGGAACAATTCGAGAGTTGTTCTTCAGGTATCATGCAGGAGGGCCTATCAGCAAGCAGTGTCACACATGGAACCTCGAATTGTCAACGCGATAACCTCACAACGAAACCGCATCAACGATCGGTGATGAAGCAGTTGCAATACCCATAACCGAGCGGGATCTCCGCATCGACCTGGGAAAAGCCCTGAAGAGACTGGGCCACCTGAACCCGATAGCGAGCGTGGTCCGGCGTCGCATTCGTCAGGTCAATCACAAACCGAGGCCGCAGCCGGTTGATCTGCTCGACCGCCCGCTGTGCCAACGCTGCTTCCTGTGCGAAACCCTCGTTCCCGTTGAACATGCCGTACTGAGTATCAGCCAGCCGCAGAAAAAAGAACGGCTGCCGCCACGTCCGTTCAACCTGCTGGTCAAACGCCTTGAAGGTCCGATCCGTCGCCTGTGTGAACCGTTCATCCGCCTCGACGGCAACATCATCCGCACGGGAAGCGATCGGCGCCCACGTCGTGACTGTGAGGAGACACAGGATCGCTGAGAGAGAGCTTCTCATGTGGAACTCGGTCTTCGAAGAGACAAGAGACGTCAAGGCTATCGGAGCCCAACTTCATTCCGACAAGGCTGTACCAATACTCCACACCAATCGCACGTTCAAGCGGCTTGGAATGCTGTGTCGAGGCCGTCGAGGTAGGCCGGACAAAGCAGTGCCGCAACGCCAATGAAAGCCCCAATACCCGACCGAAGCTGGGGCACTTGGCGTATCATCGTGCCCACTTTGGACCATTGAAGTGCTTATTCATCAAGAGGATACGCCAACTTTCTCCATCTCAACACGACACGACTTTTGAAAGCATCTATTGCACTTGCAATATTCGCACGTTCTATTATTGTATGTGCACTATCTTGTGAGAGTGCCTTGAGGAGCTGCGAGTATGGCAAGCATCGTGATGACGCGTGAAGTGTTTCTTGAGGATCGACAGGGCAGAACGTTCGTTGACGTGGTCGATGATCCGGAGATGCCTTTTGATGTTGTGCTCAAGTTTTTCAATGATGCCGATCGACAGCGGCGGATGGAGGAAGCGGAGGTACACCATAATAGACCGCCCTTGGCGGGGGTGGTGCGAGAGTTGGAGGCACAACCGGAGATCGATCAGTTCCTGGGCGAGATCCATTCCAGTCAGACCAAGCGCTTGCGGCAGGCGATTGGTGTCGTCGTACGAATCATTATGCAGAGTCGTGGATGGCGAAAGACCGGCAGAAAAGGTTCTTTAGGAGTCCGAGCCGCAAAGACGGACGCGCCAGCAGCGCGACATAACACGGGCGGATTGGCATTCTGGTTCATCCGAGCCGAGCGTTATCAACTTGAGGATGGCATGCCGTATCGTGCAGTCCGGGACCGTTGTCAGGACCGCAATGCAGTTGCCGCAGAGAAATCGACGGAGAACCGGCGTGCCAAAGCAGGTACGCTGAAGAAAGATCAATCAAACAGGAAAGCGACGATTGGCGGGACGGGCAGGACGCAGAGCAAGTGAACAACGGCAGTAACTCACTCGAAGTTGTTTGCGCTCGTCAATCCAATGAGGGGACAGTGTCACAATGAGTTGGCTGCTTGCTAAAGAGAGCCGAGAGATATTTCTGAGACTGATGGATGAACAAAAAGCGGGCATGAGTCTCGAGCTTTCACGAGTACGAATGTCCGAAGAGTTCGAGATCGAGTTGTCGCGCGTGATTGCGATCGAGCAACAGGGGCGGATGTGCAATTGGCCGCCTCTGTCTGGAGCTTGATGTTCCGAGATGGCCGATTGGGGAATCGGCTTCTCGAGAGATCGCTCCGGAGAGTCCCAGTGCGGTGCTGACGCAGAGATTAGGGCGACGGAGGAAGGTTCAATTGCTTTACCGAGGGCTCACGAACTGGGCGCCGATTGCTGCGGACTGCGCTCGTGAGCCTTGTGGAATTCGACGACCGTCCATGATCGGATGTTGTGCAGAGTTCAGCCGGATCGACTGACAGAGAAAGAACGCATGAATTCTCTCAGACCAGAAGATTGCAAGAGAGCAGCACGTCGCATCACGTGGGGGCGAGGATTCTCCGCATCTCACTGCGTTTCGAACCTTGTCCAAATCGATCAGCAGGATTGCGGACTTGTGTTTGCAGTTCAAGCGCGGCCACCGACATCCGGAGGCACCCGACGATGACCGCCTATTTAGTGATCGCTGTTAGCGGATTGCTCATCGGCGGAGTGCTGTTTGTCGCCAGCCGGTATGTCTTACTTTGGCTGCAGGCATACGTCACGGGGACACGAATTGGGCTGTTGTCACTGGTCCTGATGTCACTGAGAAAGGTCGATCCGAGAGTCATTGTCGCATGTAAGGTCAAGGCCGTTCAGGCCGGACTTCGCGACTTCCCGACCAACGCCATTGAATCTCAGTATCTCGCAGGGGGAGATGTCCAGCGCGTCACACAGGCGTTGATCTCGGCTCACCGGGCAGGGATCGAACTCGACTGGAAGACGGCGGCGGCCATCGATCTTGCGGGCCGAGACATTCTTGAAGCTGTCCAGGTTAGCGTGAACCCCAAGGTGATCAGCTGTCCCGATCCCGAAAGTGGACATGGAAAAACACTTGATGGGATTGCCAAGGACGGAATCCAACTGAAGGTCCGCGTCCGCGTGACAGTCAGGACGAATCTGCTCCAGCTAGTCGGTGGTGCGACAGAACCCACTGTGATTGCTCGCGTGGGTCAGGGCATCGTCTCGGCAATCGGTTCTTGTGAAAGCTACCGGGATGCTCTTGCCGACCCATTGCTCATTACGAGGCAGGTGATCGAGAAGGGTTTGGATTCTCAGACTGCATTTGACATCGTCTCGATCGACATTGCTGATATCGACGTGGGGGCGAATATCGGTGCCAAACTTCAAGCCGATCAGGCGGAGGCAGACATCCGGATTGCGCGTGCACATGCCGAACAACGCCGAGCCATGGCAGTCGCCCGCGGACAACAGATGATCGCTCTCATTCAGGAGAATCGGGCTGCTGTTGTGCTGGCAGAGTCCCTGATCCCCTCAGCCATCGCCGAAGCCTTCCGCAATGGACAACTTCGTGCAAAACCTCAACTCAACCGGACCAAGGAACGGCGTGAACAGGCGTCAATGTTCGCAAACGGGATGCTTCGATCATCTGTCAGATTATCGGGACCGACAAAGCTTCCGTGATGTCGAAGCGTCTGACAGCAATCGTTGGAGACAATGCCGATATGAGATCACATGAGATCACGAGAGACACACCAACATCAATCGCGTGCCAAAGCACAAGGCACATTGCAAACCCAGGGAGGGAGTCATGCTCGTTTTGACCCGAAAGATTTCGGAGTGCATCAACATTGGTGACAGCATTCTCATCACCGTGCTGAGAATTCGGGGCCACAAAGTTACGAATCGGAATTGATGCTCCCCAATCAGTTCACGTCATGCGGACAGAGTTGTTGGATGCGAAGCCAAGCCAGTCAGATGATTTCATCCCCGATGCAGCCTAGGCCAAAGAGGTGCCCCATGAACTGCGTTCGCCCCCTGTTTGTTTCCACCTATCCACCCGAAGAATGCGGGCTCGCCACGTTCACGAAGGACTCGGCCGACGCAGTTGACCTGGCGGCTGGACGCCGTGTCTCGTCAATTGCGGCGATTCAGAAGGTCCGGTCGGCATTGACCAACGATCCACGTGTCGTCCACAGAATCGACAACAACCGTCCTGATGCCTATCGCCTGGCTGCGGAAGCGGCCAACGACGGCCCGTGTGACGTGATCAGCCTGCAACACGAGTTCGGGCTCTATCCGGACGAATGGGGCAGCCGCATCATGGACTTCGTGCGGACGTGTGAGAAGCCGATCGTCACCACCTTGCATACTCTGCTGACGCAGCCCGATCCGCTGCCGCGACGTTTGATTCAGGATCTCGCAGCCAGGAGTAAGGCCGTCGTCGTCATGACCGAGATCGCGGCCAAGTTGTTGGCAGACGTCTACGGCATCGCGGGTTCGGACGTGAAGGTGATCCCGCATGGCGTCCCGTCGGTTCCGTTTGCACGTGATGCGAGCCACAAGGCGGAGTTAGGACTAAGTGGGCGACAGGTCATCTGCACGTTCGGTCTCATCAACCGTGGCAAAGGCCTGGAGCACATGATCCGAGCGATGCCCCAGATCGTCTCCATCTGTCCCGACACGACCTATCTCATCGTCGGTGTGACACACCCGCAGGTGAAACGACACGAAGGTGAGGTCTATCGCGAAGGACTGGTGGACTTGGCCGCATCACTGGGCGTTGGCGCGAACGTGAGATTCGTCGACGAGTATCTCAGTCTGACGGAACTCGTTGCTCACCTGCAAGCGTGCGATGTCTTTGTCACTCCTTATCCGGGGAAGGATCAGATCGCCAGCGGCACAATGGCATATGCCATGGCAGCCGTCGGGGCGGTGGTCAGCACTCCGTATCTCTATGCCCAGGAAGTGCTCGCAGGCGGACGCGGTTTGCTCGTCCCCTTTGGTGACAGCGCAGCCATGGCTGAGGCGACACTGCGACTTCTGACTGATGACAAGCTCTTGGCCAACACACGCCGCCGTGCATACCAGTACGCCAAGCCCATGTTCTGGCCGAGCGTCGGTCAGCGATATCTGGATCTGTTTGATCATGTGGCAGCCGAGAGTCAGCCGAGTTCGATGCGACTCGCTCACATGGACTTGCCACTCGTCGTCGAGCATCGCGGCGAAACCTCTTCATTCAAAGGACTGTAATGCCTACTCCACGACAACTTCGGTTGGACCATTTGGATCGAATGACGGATTCGACCGGACTGATTCAACACGCCATCTACTCCGTTCCCCGGCGAGAGAGCGGATACACGACCGACGACAACGCTCGTGCACTTCGACTGTGTGTCCGATTGTGGGGCACACGACCCGACCATGAGATGCTCTCACGCGTGACCTGCTACTTGAGTTTTCTCGAACATGCACGTTGCCCCGTCCGAGGGTTCCACAACTTTCTCAGCTATCAGCGAGACTGGTTGGATACCGGCGGGACGGGAGATTGTCAGGGGCAGGCCGTATTGGCGTTGGCCGAAGTGCTCGGCAGCCAATTACCGAGTGGGTATCGCGAGTTAGCCCGAGAACTCCTGGACGGCACTCTTCCAGCATTGGCCGAGTTGAGGAGCCTGCGGGCACAGGCGTATGTGATTCAGGCTTTTGGCCACTTGTGGCGGGCGGATGTTGACGACATCGACTCATTGGAGAGCATCGCCCGACTGGCAGTCGATCGGCTCGTCGAATGTTACCACCGGTCGCACCGACCCGACTGGCCCTGGTTCGAGTCACGCATGACCTACGCCAACGCTGTCTTGCCGCATGCCCTGTTCGATGCGGCGGAGCGCTGGCCCGATGAGGAATATTTCGCCATTGCAGAAACATCCTTCGGCTTTCTTGATCTGGTCACGACGACTGACAACGTCTTCTGGCCGATCGGAAACCAGGACTGGTATCCCCATGGGGAAGAGAAGTCACGGTACGACCAGCAACCGGTCGAAGCCTCGACGATGGCCGCAGCCGCAATGGCCGGCCAACAGGCACGGGGCGACGAAAAGTACCAAGTCATATTCGACCGCGCTCATTGCTGGTTCCAGGGCGAGAACAGCCTTGAGGAGCCGCTTGCTGATCTCCAACACGGCGGGTGCTTCGATGGTCTGCAATCAACTGGTGTCAACAGGAATCAAGGAGCCGAGTCGACGCTCGCGTACCTGTGGACCGACTGGCTCGCACACAATGCCCGGCAGAGCAACACATTGTCAGACAGGACAGTCACGAACAACAGGTAATTGATCTTCGATCTGTCCCATCCATCGACTCGCACTTTGAGGAAGAACTCAGCATGCCGCAAACATCGAAGACCCCGAACGATCATGCTGACCTGTTTCAGCGTCATCCAAGTAACCCCATCCTCACGGCAAAGGATTGGCCGTATCCGGCTCACACAGTCTTCAATGCGGGGGCCTGTCAACTGGGAAACGAAACGATCCTGCTGGTCCGCGTCGAAGATCGTCGCGGACATTCTCACTTGACCGTTGCCCGTAGCGACGATGGCGTCACAAACTGGCGGATCGATCCGAACCCCAGCTTCGCACCCGAGTCCAAGAAGTTCCCTGAAGAAACCTGGGGCGTTGAAGACCCGCGACTGACGTGGGTGGAAGATCGCAACGAATGGATCATCGCATACACGGCGTACTCTGCGAGTGGCCCCATGGTCTCATTAGCCAGCACGAAAGACTTCTCCTCGTTCACCCGACTCGGTCCGGTCATGCCGCCCGAGGACAAGGACGCAGCCGTCTTTCCACGTCGCTTCGACGGTCGTTACGCCATGATTCATCGACCGGTTTCGGCTGGAAGCGGTGGCGCGCACATCTGGCTTTCCTTTTCCCCGGACCTTGCACACTGGGGCGATCATCATGTCCTGATGCGGGCAAGGCACGGTGCCTGGTGGGACGCCAATAAGATCGGCCTCAGTCCGCCGCCACTGGAGACCCCCGAGGGCTGGCTACTGCTCTATCATGGCGTCCGTCAGACGGCCGGCGGTTGCATCTACCGACTCGGCTTGGCACTGCTCGATCTGGAGCAACCGTGGCAGGTCTTGCGGCGGAGTGACGAATGGATCTTCGCCCCCGAATTGCTGTATGAACAACAAGGGGATGTCAACGGCGTCGTGTTTCCCTGCGGCTGGATCTTGGATGAGGCAACAGGCACCATTCGCATGTACTACGGGGGGGCCGACTCCTGTCTGGCACTCGCGACCGCCCAACTCTCTGACGTGCTCAGCTACATCCGTTCCTGCCCCCAACCACCCGTTCGCAAGCGGTTGGGAATTGCAGTATTCGGTCAGACTTGAGTGTCACAACATGCTCTTCGAATGCAGGCATGCTCACCCTGCTGCACGATGCGAGCATGGCACCTAGTTCTGGGATTGTTTGCTCACGACCATCACGCTTTGATGCCTAGACCATTTTCATGGTTTCTGTGCAGGAGCTTGTACGCATACTGGCCTCTGCTTGCTGAGAGGCCCTCCTGCAGATAGCGAAAACCAATTCTGGAAGTGCTCTAGCTCTTCTCGTGCGGCGTCTCTGAGTCGGGCGGATGTCCAGGTGGGTTCGCAGGTGAAGTCGATCACGACGTCTCGCACTCCGTTGCCTGAGGAGACACTGTTATCTGATGTGTCACCTCTCTCATGCCGGCTTCGCAAACAAATCGTCCGACGCTTGCCATTCCCCGTGCAGCAAGTCCTTGCCAAAGTTGCGACACGGATTCGCAGATGAGGCGGGCACTGCATTCGCCTTGTCTTGATTCGCCTTGTCTTGGGCAGCACGGTTGAAGCGAGCATGTGGGTTCACGGGCGGCGTCAGAAATATGGCCGTATGTCTCGACGGACCGGCCTGCTGAGCCTCAGGGAGTCTGTTTGGTCTGTCGGAATTCTGAGAGACTCCGAAAGACGACAAAGAACGCTGGCACGAATGTCAGGGAGAAAACCGTGGCGGCGAGCATGCCGCCGACCACTGCGTTGCCGACGGCCTGTCGACTGGCCGCTCCAGCGCCGCTGGCGACGAGCAGAGGGAGGAAGCCGAGGATTGAGGAGAAGGCCGTCATGAGGATGGCGCGGAAGCGGAGTTTGGCTGCGTTGATGGCGGAGTCGCCGATGCTCTGGCCGGACTCGCGTTGCTCACTGGCAAACTCGACGATCAGGATGGCGTTCTTGCTCGCCAGGGCGACGAGTAGCACGATGCCAATTTGTGTGTAGGTGTTGTTGTCTGCTCCGCGGAGGATGAGTGCGAGCACGACTCCGAGTGCAGCCAATGGGACGACTGCAATGACGGCTGCCGGGCTTGTCCAGCTTTCGTACTGTGCTGCGAGGACGAGGAACACAAACAGCACGGCGAGTGCAAAGATGGCTCCCTGTCCGCCTGCTGCGAGTTTCTCCTGATAGGACATGCCTGTCCATTCGTAGCCGAAGGCAGAGGGGAGTTGAGACTCCGCGACTTGCTCCATGAGTTCGAGGGCTTGTCCCGAACTGTAACCCGGTGCTGCGGAGCCGTTGATTGATGCGCTGGGATACAGGTTGTATCGTCGCACAACCGTCGGGCCGAAATCGTCACGGACTTCGACGAGTGCTCCCAGTGGGATCATCTGTCCGGTTGCATCGCGCACGTCAAGATTCTCAATGTCACTCGCCTTCGCACGAAACTCGGCTTCGGCTTGTAGGCGCACCTGGTAGGAGCGATTCAAATAGGTGAAGTCATTGACATACGCAGAGCCGAGATAGGCTTGGAGGGTGCCAAAGACCGAACTCAGCGGTACGTTCATGGTCTTGGCTTTGGTGCGATCGACCTCTGCGAACAGTTGTGGGACGTTCGCTCGAAACGTGGTGTTGAGGGCTGTCAGTCCTGACTGGGAACTGCCCGTGACAACCAGTTCGTCAGCAATGTCCTGGAGTTCGGCGGTGCCCGCATTCCCGCGATCCTGGAGCTCCATCTGGAATCCACCCGCGTTGCCGAGGCCGTCAATCGGTGGTGGTGTGAAACCGAACACGATGGCCTCTTTGACTTTCGAGAAGCGTTGTTGCAGGGCTCCGACGATGCCATCCTGGCTCAACGGTGCGGTCGTGCGGTCTTCCCAAGGCTCGAAGATGACGACGGACAGGCCCAGGTTGGCACCCGCGTTTCCGCTGAGCAGCGAGTAACCGGAGATGGAGACCCAGTCGGAGATACCGGGCGTCTCACGGTAGACATCGTCGAGTTCTTCCAGAACGGACTGGGTCCGAGACAGCGAGGCACCGTCCGGCAGTTGGACGTTGACGAACATGTAGCCTTGATCTTCGGTCGGGACAAAGCCTGTCGGAAGTTTGCCATACGTCCACCCGGTTGCGAAGACGAGTCCCACATAAACGAGCATGACGAGAGCCACGACACGGACCACTCGCGAAATCACAGCGGTGTACGCACCAGTGACACGATCGAAAGCCGTATTGAACCAGCGGAACAGAATGAATGTCTGCTCTTGCGGGGGCCGAAGAATGATCCCACACAAGGCTGGACTGAGCGTGAGGGCGTTGATCGTGCTGATGAGCACAGCAGAGGAGATCGTCAGTGCGAATTGGCGATTGAGTTGGCCGGTGATGCCACCCATGAAGGCTGTGGGGACAAACACGGCCAGTAACACGAGGGTCGTCGCGACGACAGGGCCTGTGATCTCGTTCATCGCTTTCACGGCCGCTTCACGAGGAGACAAGCCCTCAGTCAAGTGGCGTGTGCAGTTTTCCACCACCACGATCGCATCATCGACCACGATCCCGATGGCGAGCACAATTCCGAACAGCGACAGCATGTTGAGCGAAAAGCCCATGCCAGCCATGAAGGCGAACGTGCCGATGAGCGACACGGGGATCGCGACCACGGGTACGATCGTCGCGCGCCAGTCCTGCAGAAAAATGTAGATCACGATGATCACCAGCAGGGCAGCAACGCCTAATGTGTTATAGACCTCATTAATGGATGCTTCGACAAACCGCGTGGTGTCAAAGGGGACTGCGTAATCGATTCCTTCCGGCCATGAGCTGGCGGCACTCAGTTCGTCTAAACGGATTCGGATCGCTTTCGCCGTGCTCATGGCGTTTGCACCGGGCAGCTGATAGACCGCCAGCGACGTCGAAGGCAGGCCGTTGAAGCTGGAATCGAAGGTGTAGTTCTTTGCCCCCAACTCCACACGCGCGACGTCGCCAACACGAAGCAACCGTCCGCCCTCCCCGGTGGCGACGATGATGTCTTCGAACTCTTCCGTGTCTGCAAGCCGTCCTTGCGTGTTGACCGTCAGCTCGAACGCTGTTCCGGGCGGGGCAGGGGCCGCACCGATCTTTCCCGCAGCGACTTGAACATTCTGTTCACGAATGGCGTTCACGACGTCTTCGGTCGTCAACCCGCGCTGTTTGAGCAGCCGGGGATCGAGCCAGACCCGCATGCTGTAGTCACCTGCGCCGAAGACGGTGACTTCGCCAACACCTTCCACGCGGCTGAGTTCATCCTTGATGCTCAGCGCATAGTTGCTCAGAAACAAAGCGTCGTATTCCCCAGAGGGCGACGATAGCGCGATGAACTGCAGGATTTGAGTGGACTGTTTCTTCGTCGTGATTCCCTGACGTCGCACATCCTCAGGCAGCTTCGGCTCTGCGATGGAAACGCGGTTCTGCACAAGCACCGCTGCCATGTCCATGTCGGTTCCCAACTCGAACGTCACCGTCAGGCTATAAGAGCCGTCGCTGGCACTGGTCGACGACATGTAGAGCATGCCCTCGACGCCGTTCACTTCTTGCTCGATTGGGGTGGCGACCGTCTCAGCAATCGTGCGTGCATCGGCCCCCGGATACACCGCACTCACCTTGACCGTCGGCGGTGAGACCTCTGGAAACTTCGCAACCGGTAACGCCGTGAACGAGACGACCCCCGAAATCACGATCACGATCGAGATCACTGTGGCGAAGATGGGCCGATGGATAAAAAACTGCGACATGTTTCTCGCAACAGGCAGGCGTCAGGGTTGTTCATCAGGCGAAGGAGCGTCCGCAGTCGAGTCGTCAGGCTGATCGGTGGGGGGGTCGTCATTCCTATCGGCTGTGACCGGCTCATCTGTTTCTTCAGACTGATCTGCGGCAGTCAACTCGATCTCAGACGGGTTGACGACCACACCGGGACGAGCACGCTGTCCACCCTCGATGAGCACCAAATCTTCGGCCTGGAGACCGGTTTCGATGGCAACCATGCCGTCGTCCGTTTGCCCCGGAGTGACGTCTCGCCGTTCAATCTTCTGCTCTGCGTTCACCACCAGCACATAGGTCCCCCGCTGATCTCGTGAGAGGGCCTGTTCGGGAATGAGCAGGGCGTCATCGAGTTTGCTGACAGGGACTCTGACCCGCACGAAGAGTCCTGGGAGGATGAGGCCCTCCGGGTCATCAAACACTGCCCGAATCGCGAACGTACCTGTCGCCTGATCAACGCCTTCCTGATCGACGTAGTCAAGTTTGCCGACGAACGGGAATCCCTCGTCCGATTCGCGTTGGAGGTACGCTGGCATGTCTCGGTAACGATCCTCGTCTCGCGTCTCACCTCGTTCTCTCGCTGCCTTTTGCAGCCGCAGCACCGCACGATCACTGACGTTGAAGTTCGCATAGACCCTGTCTTGGCCCACGATCGTGGCCAAGAGGCTGCCGTTCTCAACAAGGTTGCCCCGTTTGATGTCCGTCTTGGTGATGCGGCCGCTGATGGGGGCTTTGACGAGGGTGTATTCGAAGTCGAGCTGTGCCTGATCCAGATTGGCCTGAGCCTTGTCTCGATCGGCCTTGGCAGCCGTCACGGAGGCCAGCGAAGCTTCTCGATTAGCACTCACACCATCACGAGCTGCGAGGACTGTGTCGAACTGACTTTGCGTGGCGGCTCCCTTCTCGAGCATCCCTTTGTAGCGTACGAATTCGGCTTCAGCACGTGTCAATTCGACATCGACGACTCCCGTTTGAGCCGTGGCGACTTCGATCGCAGCTTCGGCCGCAGCGAGCTGAGCTTTCGCCGAGTTGAGAGCAGCCTGATACTCGCTCCGTTGGATGACATAGAGCACGTCATCCTGTTTGACAGTTTGACCCGGAACGAACTTGATCTCTTCCAGAATTCCTCGCACGCGCGCGCGAACATCGGCCTGCTCAACAACCTCCGTCTCGCCGTTCTCTTCAATGTAAATCGTCACCGTCTTTTGCAGCGGATGAGCAACCGTCACTTCCGGCGGAGGCGGAGCCTGGTAGGAGTTGTCGGGAACTCCTGTTCCACAACCGGCCAGAGACGCTGACAGCAGCAGCATCGACTGAACAAATCGCAGAGATCCCGCTTGCAGCGAGGGGCCACGGTTCGCATGGGGAGCAGCCATGTCGGTCGTGAAATACTTTGTCACCATGAGACCAGGATCATTCAGAGACGGTGCAAGAGAGACACGGGAGTGCTGAGAGATGAAGACCACGTAACATATGTGAGTGACGCATCATTCACAATCAACGGGAGAGAGCGGTGGAGAGAAGCCCTGGCTGAATGCGGCGAGCATCCGACGATTCTCAAGAGCAACAGGGTCCAGAGTTGATTGACGTCGGTCGATCATCGATCATCCGCACGAGCAGACGCCTTCCGCTTTCTTGAATCCGGAGATTGACGCACCGGCAATGATTATCGTCTCCATCATCTCGTTCGTGCTGGTTCTGACGTGCGTCGGAATTCACTACTTCGCACTCGTCAACCTGTCCCAGTTGCGAAGTCACGGTTCCAAGCATCCGAGGCGTTGGCTCAACTTGATGGTCTTGGGAGCGATCATCGCGCACATTGTGGAACTCACCGTCTTTGCCATTGGCTACTATGTCGTAGACACAATGGAAGGCTTGGGTGGGCTCCACGACGCGGCTGGTGAGAGTTCGAATGCTTACTTGTACTTCTCGTCCGTCGCTTACACATCGCTGGGGTTCGGTGACATCACCCCGCGTGGCGATTTGAAGTTCATGACCGCTTTGGAGACTCTCACAGGCCTGCTGCTCATCGCATGGACCGCCTCATTCATCTTCATTGAGATGCAGGCCACATGGGATGACGGAGAGACAATCGATAATGGCCCGCCAAGAGGTGCGTCCGAAGCCGATTCGTGAGCGACTCAGGGAGTCAGTCGGACTCATCTTGTGATCGGCATGACTTCATGTAGCCAAGCAGTGCCAGAGCTGCCACGCTGACAAGCAGCAATTGCATAGGCACATTCCGCGACAAAGACATCGCCATGAGACCACAGACAACACTACAGCCAAAAGCTGCGAGCATGAGGAATCTACGAATTTTCCGTTGCCGGAGATTGAGTTTCGAAGTTTGAATGGCCTGCTGGGATGCTGTTCGCGAAATTTGGCGAAAGCTTCCAAGGTCGATCGGGAGTGGCGACTCCTTCTTGACGGATGCTGCAGACCTCTGAGCCGATGCGCTTCCCTGGCCGGAACATGGCAATTCTGCACGATCATCGCGTGACGCTTCAACGTCGATGCCAAACTCATCTCTGATTAAGCTCTGAATGATTTCGACTTGATCAGGAGTGTTGCTTGTCGTGGTGTCTCCCTCTCTCTGTTTGACCGACGGAGAGTGGTCCGTTGCTCCAGGTACCTGGCTGGGCTCGACAGGGGCGTGACCACTTCCCGAAGATGTCGCAGATTCCGTGTTGAGCGTGCTTGCACTTGCCATGATGCCAGCCTCAATTTGACTGAGCATTTCCTGCAGGGATTGCCCCTGCTCATTGTCAGTCGCTTCGCAAAGAGCTTGCGCCAATTCGGTGGCGGGTTCTTGTTCGGTCACTTCTGCTGCTGAGGAATTCTCGTGACCGAGACTCGCGGAGCATGCCGATTCGCTGCTCACCTGATCGGCAATGAGACTGCTTTCTGTCGAACTGCAAAAATCACGAAAACCATCCATCGCGGAGAGGCAGTTCTGCATCAATCTGGCTGCATCTGCGCTCGTGGAGCCATTGTCACGAGACTCCAGTAACTTGAAGTCGTCGTCGTCGAGTTGCTCCAAATGTTCAAGGCTGGCAGCAATGTCGATGTCGCCTTGCTGAGACATCGGTTGCGGGTTTGTGCCGAAGAACAGTCGGCCCCACAGGTTGTACTTTTTGCGTCTATGTCGGTTGCCCACCACGACGAGACAACACCCGCCAAAGAAGATCGCCGAGAGACCTAGCGAGAGCCACCAGAGTGCGGAGTGGCGACTCTTGGGGATGTCTGATGACGCATGTGAGATTTCGACCGGAACATGGTCACGAGTCTGCTCAGCCAAGCTTTGGTGTGATGCGTCAAAAGGTGATTCGATGACCGGCGTCGTCCCATTGCTCTGACTGTGTGACGGCGCGCTCGCCGGAGCCTCACTCATCGTTTCGATTAGATCCATCGGATCCATTTCGAGTGATTCGACGACTTCAACGGGGACTCGGACAGCCGGCGCCTCAACGTCGGCGGCGGCAACTCCAGATGGGGTCTTCGCCGAGTTTGTTACGCTGTCGTTTGCAGTTAACCCACCTGAGTTTGTGACATGCACACCTGATCTGTGGTCTGGGTCGGTGATACTCAAACGATCGAGATATGCTTGAATCTGACCACCGCGATCAATCTGAAAGTCGCTCGTGTCGCGAGCCACGATCAGGAAGTCCGGCGTGCCTACCTTGTTCGAGTCGGCGAGAGTCACTCGACCGACGTCGTTCGCATTGACATCAGTTGTATTGTCATCGGTGACGTCCGAGAGGTCAGCCGTCACAGGATGTGGTGGCTCGTCGATATCGGTGACTTCGACCACACAGAGATGGTAACGAGTGTCGGTTGTGAATCGTTTGAGATGGTGTGGCTCCGCCCCGTCCCGCAGGAGTTTGTCGACAAAGAGTGAACGGTAGAGATCAGGGGGCTTCGATTTCGTCTGACGCACGAGAAGCACAATCCGTCGCAACGATTCATCGTCGAGCCTTGTCGGGTCGGTGACGGAGACCTCAGACGTCTGCGAATTGATGTCGAGGATTCCACCAGGCATTGCTGCGATGATCTCGAATTCGGAATCCAGATCGCCGACTTGCACGAATTGCCCGACAATTGTGTCCTGGGGAACGCCTTCAGCAACCGTCAGGTCAGACGGGAGAATCAGCGCAACCAGATCAACTGGCAAGAACGAATTCAGCAGAATGATCAGCCAAGGCAGCATGATGTCCCATCAGATTGCATTGCAGGAGCGATGTCACTGTCGATGTACGGGCAATTCCTGTCTGGCGATGTCGAAGGCCCGCTCGATTGATCGCAGGGCAACATCATCTCACTTCCGCTAAACGAGATCAGACACGGGTCGATTGAAACCAGTGACTGGAGACGTTGTGCAGCCGGATGTGAATGAGCTGCCCTGATGAGAACTTAATGTGCGAATTTCGTGAGGTGTGTCCAAAACGAAACAGATTCGACTTCTGGGACTCAGAACACTTGGGAGTTTATGCCCTGTAGGGATTCCCCCTACCGATTCTGAGGTCGGGAGCGGTTAACGGCGTTACGACAATTCGCTCTCTTGGTTCTATTCTCCCAAAATTCGGACAGGTTCCGCATGGATTGCTGGATTCAGTGATCCACAATCTCGATCGGCTGACGCAGTTGGCCCGAAGGGGACGAATGAGTTGTTGGCGAGGCTCGCTCTCTCATTGTGATGAGTGAGTCAGATCGCCGGATCAAGGATGAACGGGCCTTCATCGACCGACGGAATTCGCCGTCAGGGGCCATCATCAGCCGCATGAGGTGGTTGGAATGCGACGCTACAAATATGCCACCGCGCTGCTCGCGTCGATGATGCTCATCAGCGGCTGTCGATCCCACTCCACTCAGGGGCGGTGGTCCTCTCCCGTTCGTGCAGCTTGTTCCTGCGCTTCCCACCTCACAGGCAGATCGTACCTCGAAGCCGATTCCACAGGAGGGCCGTCTCCGCCAGTGCCGTCTGCGACTCCGAGCACTCAACCCAGCAGTGAATCAGAATCCGTTGATCAACCAGCGCCTTTCCCCGCAGATGTGGACGGTGGAGATCCAGTTGATGCCGAGGGTAAGACGTGGTCGCTCGACAATCCCGTTCCGCCATCCGATCCGATCGAGAGCTTGCAGTCTCTGGGAGGTCTTCTGAAGTTCAATGACGAAGGTGATCTTCTCGTTGCGGACTTGACGGATACGCCTGCCACGGACGCTCACGTCGAACTTCTGATACAAATCGAATCGTTACATGCTGTGGACTTGAGTGGAACTCAAGTGACCAGTGCATGCCTGAAGAGTCTGTGCAAGTTATCAAAATTGAAGATGCTGGGGCTCTGCGATCTCCCCTTTGATGACCAGGCCATTCGAAATCTTGTCGACTTGGAAGATTTGCGGTTCCTCTCATTAGAGCGAACAGAGATCACAGACGACGGGTTGCGATATCTCAGGGCATTGATTCACCTGGAGGGCGTTAGCCTTCGCGGCACGGCTGTGACTCGAGAGGCCGTCCATGATTTTCGACGGGCACATCCCGATTGTCGTGTCCTGTCAGATGATGATGAGCAGAAGTCGTCGTTCAATGTTCAACCGAATGATCACTCGTCTCGCCGTCCCTTCTGGGCGGGCGTGGTCACTGACGAAGGATCATGGCCGCCACCTCAGCCCGTACAACCGCGTCGGGAGGTGTCATCGAACACGGCACGTGCCAACGCGATTCCTGCATCGACCGATGATCCGGAACGAGTTGTCCAGCAACTCCAGCAGATCGTTTCCGCTCGGCTCAGCGACCAGGTTGTCCTGGCCGCTGCGGGAAGAGTCTACCTCGCGCAGGAACGCTGGGACGACGCAGTCTCAGTTCTTTCGGCAGCACTTGAACAAGACCCCTACGATGATCGCGTCCGCTTCGATCTGGCGGTCGCGCTCGGCCGTTTTGGTGACATCGATGAGAGCCTGCTCCGCTTCACAGAAGTCATCGGGCCGGCGACCGCTCATTACAATATCGGTGTCTTGCTTTACGAGGATGGTGAGGTGCAACTGAGCCGCTACTTCTTCCGTCAGGCGAGTCAGCGTGATCCGCAACTTGAGATTTCGGAGGACCTGGTGCCTCAGTTCTCGCGTCAGGAAAGCCCGGGGATCAATGTTCAAGGGGACGCCATGCGGGCCGTCTCATCAAACGAGCTGCTGAAGCTTGTGGCGGGGCCGGCTCAGCAGTCGGGACACGATGAGAACTGGTCGATCGATATCGTCCCAATTGGTTCCGCGGATGCAGCCCCGCGTTGCTTGACGACGCTGCAGAGTGACGGCACCCTGTCGATTGAGCCAGCCACGTCAGCGGTCGATTCGGACATCGATTGGGTGTCGCCGATCAGTTGGACAGCAGCCCCCTCATGGGATGACTGATGCCGCGAGTCGTCGCGTCATGCGGTGTGCTCTCTCATCCAGCGAAGGGAGTGAGACGAGTAGTCATCGAGGTTTTGCTCATCACCACCACCGCGCAGGGGTGAGCACATTTCGTAAGTCGCGATTCCGTCGAAGCCTCCCTCCTGCAGCCCCCGGAAGAACGATGGGTAATCGATGAATCCCTCGCCAAACTTGACGGCTCTCACCAGATCCGGAGTGGCACGCTCGTAGTTGATGAGATCCGGCTCATAGCGAAACCGGGGCAGGCGAATGTAATCGGCATTGGTGGTGATGGCTGTGTGCGGGGCCATTCGCAGGGCCGCTTCGTAGAGATTCTCGCCTCGTAGGGCGGGTGACCAGGCATCGAAGCCAGCCTTGCAGTTCGGTCGATCGACGTCGTGCAGCAATTCCAACAAGGCATCGCTGTGGACACCAATGTCGTGATGATTCTGCACGGCGATTGTCACGCCGTATCCCTCGGCGCGGTCGCAGACCTCCTTGAGCGCTCGCACGACTTGGCTCCAAGTTGTGTGAGGGCTGACTCCATCGACTTCATAGGCCGTGAAGATTCTCACGACACGAGCGCCCAACTCGGCACCGATCCGGCAGAGGGCTTCGACGTAAGCGATTTGCATCTCGAGATACGGCACCTCGGCTGCGACCTTGCCGCCCAAATCGGTGTAGCCTCCCATGACGCCGCACTGAATGTTGTGCTCGTCCAGCGCTCTCTTGATGTGCGCAATCTGCTCGTCCGAGGCTTCCAACGGCGAGAGATGCGGTCGCTTGCCTGCCAGCATCACCGAGTCGTAACCCAGTTCGGCCGCTTTGGCGATGAACCCGGGAACGTCGAGCTGGTGTTGTCCCCAGAGCCCCGCGTAACTGACCGAAAACAGACTGAGCTGCATGCTGAGGTTCCTTGAGTGTTGGGGTGACAATGTGCTGATGGGCTGACCCACTCAATCGATCCGTCGTACCGCTCGTCTTCGATGTTTGCAAGGAACTTGAGTGTGAGACTGAGGATCAACACCCACGATCGATTGAGGGCGAATCCACTCAAAGGGCAAGCGTTCGCAGGAACGCTGACTGATTCGTGCTGGTTAATCGGTAGCCGGTCGCTGTGGTGAGGGATCGGCTGGCAGAGTCTGAGGCAACGGAACCGGACGGACGCGCATGTTGATGAGTTCAACGACAAGTGAGAACGCCATTGCAAAGTAGACGTACCCCTTGTTGATGTGGGTGCCGAGGGCCTCGGCGACCAACATGACTCCGATCAAAATCAGAAAGCTCAACGCCAGAATCTTCACAGTCGGATGCGACGAGACAAACCGGCTGATCGAACCGGCTGCAAACATCATGACTCCGATTGCCAACACGATGGCGGTGATCATGACCCAGACTTTATCGGGTTGAACCATGCCGACCGCAGTAATCACGGAGTCCAGCGAGAAGATGATGTCCATGAGCGCGATCTGCGTGATGACGGTGGTGAACGTGGGTGCCTTCACCTGCGATGACTCGTCGCCTTCGACACCGTCGTGGGCCCCTTCGACATTCTCGTGAACTTCTTTCACGCTGTGTCCAATCAGGAACAGTCCGCCCACGAGCATGATCACATCGCGCCCGGAGACCTCCAGCACTTCCTGACCGTGCTCACCAAACCATGTTGGGTCGAGTCCGAGCGTTGCCAGATCGAACAGCGGTCGCGTAAGGCCCATGATCCACGAGATGCCCAATAGCAGCAGCACCCGCATCAACAGAGCGGCGGCGAGACCAATCGTGCGTGCCTTCGCCTGTTGGTGTTCCGGGAGTTTGTCGGCCAGAATCGCCAGGAAGACAATGTTGTCGATTCCCAGTACGATCTCCATCGCCGTGAGAGCCACCAGTGCGATGATCCAGTCCATGTCGTTGTCCTGCTGATGTTTTCGATTCGTGCGCGACGAGTGTGCAGATGGGGAGTGAGTCGTCACTCCATCGACAAGGCGAGGGGGAGACAAGGGGACAAGGAGAACTCCGGTTCAGACGGCGAACGAGTTTTCTCCTTGTCTCCCCCTCACCTTGTCTCACTCAATCCTTGAGATGTCAAACTCTGATATCCAGCCAACGATCACGTCGCATGCAAATCCCGTGGCGTCTCCAATTTGTGTGGCTCCATGAGCGGGCCATACATCTCCGGACGACGGTCTGCGAAACGGTGAATCTCGTGCTTGTCCGGCACACGGATAACGTGCTTGCGACGAGAAAGTGTGACGTCGATGTCCGCATAGAGCACCTCTTCATCAGTCCCGTGTGCTGCAGCGAGAATTGTGCCGTTGGGGGCACAGATGCTGCTCAGTCCAATGAAGGGAAACCCTGCCTCTGTGCCGACCCGATTGATGGCAGCGTAGTAGACACCGTTCTCCATCGCGCGCGAGGCGATGCTGTTGTTCGCCATGCACTCCGCTCCAGGCGGCCAATTGGTCGGCAGCACAATGAGATCGGCCCCCAACAGGGCAAGGCAGCGGGCCGCTTCCGGAAAGGCAGCGTCGTAGCAGATATTCATCCCGATGTTGACGCCGTCCGCCTCGTGGATCGCGAAGGGACGGT
The DNA here is from genome assembly GCA_029259815.1 of Planctomycetaceae bacterium. Lineage (GTDB taxonomy): Bacteria > Planctomycetota > Planctomycetia > Planctomycetales > Planctomycetaceae > JAHBXU01. The sequence goes on from JAJDEJ010000171.1 coordinate 31,551, forward strand.
CGCCGGGAGTCGTGTGCATGTCGACACCGAGGTAGGGCAGATGTACCTTGCGATAACTGCCGACGACGCCGTCCGGTCCGACCAGCACGGCTGCATTGAACACACGATCACCATCAGCTTCCAACATCCCGAAGACACAAAAGCAGCGATGCTCCGCACAGGCAACCGTCATCCGCTCAGTCGAGGGACCGGGGATCGGCTCTGCAGATTGCCTGGCATCATCCAGAGTGTCGTAGCAATATCCCGTCACCGCACACTCCGGAAAAATCGTCAGCGTGGCTCCTTCAGCCTTCGTTTGTTCGACAAATCCGATCATGCGATCGATGTTGGCATCGACACTGCCTAAGGCAACATCCATCTGAATTCCAGCAATCTTCATCAGCGTCCTCACAACAAGGTTGAGTCAATCGACAGATCATAGCTGGACTGTTGGTGAGACCAAACTGTGCCGAACGTGCAATCGTCAATGCTCGTGCACGTGTGGGTCCTCTTCCAGATGGAGTTGATCTCTGTGGAGGTGCAGTGCGGGGAGGGACTTCAGCAATCGCAAAATGCCATCGTCCGTGCAACTGCAACCATCAAGGTAAAGCGATTCGAGTTGTTCGAATCCTTCGAGATGCCGGAGGCCATCGTCGGTGATCGGGATGTCGATGAGATGGAGAAACCGCAGTGATGGAAAATTCGCGATCGACTGCATTCCGAGGTCCGTCACGTGCGGACTGTGAAACCTCAGGAGTTCGAGGTCGGGCAGGGTGGCCAGTCCACGGAGTCCGTCGTCTGTGAACTCGCCTCGCGGCAGATTAAGCACACGCAGTGACGTGACGGAGACAATGTCATTGAGATCGGAGTCTCTGATCGGCGAACCGATGCGAAGTTGACGCAGGCGAGGCAATCGAGACAGCAGGGCGAACGCGTCGCCCTGCACGTGGAGAGATTCAACGTCGAGGACTTCAAGGGACTCGCAGCCTGTGGAGAGTGTTTCCCAGTTCTCGATTGTCACCACGCTGTGGGTGATGCGCATCTCCGTCCGTCGCCCAGATTGCACCTCCGACAACTGTTCGCTCCAACTCAGCTCGCGAGTCGCTGCAACCGACTCAACTGGCTTCTGAGGTTCAGTGTCACAGCCCACGGCGAGAACGATCAACAGCGCCCCTGCCCATGGATTTGGTTTCACCGCGCTCATCCTGTTTGGTGAACTCGAAGGTGACCCGAGAGACCCGACTCGTCGGCTTGGGGCGGACAGATGACTGCTTCGATATGCTCGAGCAGCTGCGCAGGACTCAACACCTTTGGCAGGACGAGAGTCACGCCTGTGTCCAGAAGCTCGCGGACTTCGTGTCTGCGGGGGAAGCCGCACATCGCGATCAAGGGCTTGCCGACACACAGTGGCAGGACCGTGGCAAGACGCTCTCGCCCGTTCGGCGTCCAGGGGTCGGCGTCCCAAACGACAACGTCTGTCTGAGACAAAATTGAGGCGTTCGCGGTGTGACCCGCGTCCTGGAGAACATTCTGCATCCAGTCCAGAAACGCAGTGTCGGCGGACAGCATGCCGATTCGCTTGGGTGATGTGTTCCCGTGTAAATCGACACTCAGGTGATGCTCGAACGTCTCTTCACGAGTCGCCGTGAGAGGCAGGGGGGGATGGCCCCGACGAATGTGCTCGATCTCCTGCCTGAGTCGGTCGGGTGCTTCTGTCAGTGCAACTCGAACAGCATGCGGCCAGACGTCTCGCGTCCGTCCATCGGACTCGCACCACGGACCGTAACAGACGATCAATCGGGAGAGCGGGTGTCGATTGATCAGCGTCAGCACTTCTGACGACGTGAATTCATCTGGCCACTGCTGGAGCACAACGAGCAATTCGGCGGTCGATGAGGTGGAAACTTCTTCGACTGAGCGGCATGTTCTGATCTCTTCTGACGACACCTGCGTCCGCAGCAAAGAGACGACATCAGCAAACTCAGGAGTCGCAGTCAGGCCAACGATGAGCACCTGCATGGCCGAACGTCCTGACGAAGTCTGTGCAGCGGTGGATGAGCGGCGCACTCAGGAAGCGCCGCGGATGTCTGCGAAGCGGATCGACAGGTATCTCAGCAGGTCGCGGGCGGAGATGATGCCGATCGCATCACCCTCGGTGCCGGCCACGGGCAAGTGCCGATACCCGCCGACTGACATGGCATGCATCGTGTACGCAATGGAGTCAGTCAGGCTGATGGTTGCGGGCGAAGCGGTCATGAATTCCGAGACGGGTGACGTCAGCGCGGCACGGTCCGGGAGCACGCGGTTCAGGACGTCCCGTTCGCTGAAGATGCCGGTGATCTGTCCGTCATCTTCGACGAGCAGGCAACCGATCTGATGGTCAACCATCGTGTCGATCGCAGCCTGCACGGACGTGTCAGCAGTCACCGTGACCGGCCTCTTGGGAGCCAGTGTGCGGACCACATGTTCGGTGATGGCGCGCTCTAAATCGCTGGTCGGCAGATCAAGACCGCTGAGCGGCTGCTCGCAGGTCTCGCAGGCATCGACGCCTGGGATGTTGTCGTGACCGCAGTGAGGACAAATCATCAAGGGGACTCATTTCGCAAATTGCAATGACTATTTCACTTCCCAGGTATCGCCACTGTTGAACAAGGCTTCGAGGTCACCCGTGCCGTTCTTGGCGGTGGCGTCCTCCAATTGTCGGGCGACTTCACCATCATAGGTCGGTCGTGAGATGTCTCGGAAGATGCCCATCGGTTCGGGCATGTCTGGCCAACGCATCCGACCGAGTTGGAAGGCGTGGGCCGGCTCGTTAGCCGACTCATCGTGGAACAACAGGTCGTCCTCTTTCACCTCATCGAGGCTGACAACCTCCGGCTCACCCTTGCCATTGAGGCGGATCCCCTTGTCGCGGTTGGGACCGTAGATGAGCGGCTTGCCGTCTTCGAGATAGATACAGTTTTCGATCTTCTGGTCTTTCTTCGAGGCGAAGTCGAAGGCTCCCGAGTTGAAGACGTTGCAGTCCTGATAGACCTCGACGAAGGCGGTGCCTTTGTGCTTCGCGGCACGCTCCAGCACCATTGTGAGGTGCTTGATGTCGACATCGACACTGCGGGCGACGAAGGTGGCCTCCGAGCCGATGGCAATCGAAAGCGGGCTGAGCGGGTGATCGACAGAGCCCAGCGGTGTGCTCTTGGTCCGTTTGCCGAGCGGACTTGTGGGCGAGTACTGGCCTTTCGTGAGGCCGTAGATTTGGTTGTTGAACAGGATGATCTTGAGGTCGACATTACGGCGGATGGCGTGCATCAGATGGTTGCCGCCGATGGAGAGACCATCGCCGTCACCCGTGATGACCCAGACCTGAAGCTCCGGACGCGCGACCTTGAGGCCGGTGGCAATGGCGGGGGCACGACCGTGGATGCTGTGGAAGCCGTAGGTGTCCATGTAGTAGGGGAACCGGCTAGAGCAGCCGATGCCCGAGACGAACACGATCTCCTCCTTGGGGATGCCGAGGGTGGGGAGCACCTTCTTCATCTGGGCAAGGATCGAGTAGTCGCCGCACCGCGGACACCAGCGAATCTCCTGATCGCTGGCGAAGTCCTTGGCGGTCAGAACAGGGAGTTCAACGTCGGTCGTGGACATGATATTGAGTGGGGTCAGTTGTCAGTTGTCAGTTGTCAGTTGTCAGTTGTCAGTTGTCAGTTGTCAGGATTGAGTCGTCAGTCAGTTGAGGCTTGTGTCCGGCAACTGAAAACTGATGACTGAAAACTGATAACTACTTCAGCATTTCGTCAATCTTACGCGTGAGTTCCGAGACAAGGAACGGTTTGCCTTGAATCTTGTTGTAACCCTGAGCATCAACGAGGTACTTGCCGCGGATGATGTGGCGAAGTTGGCCCATGTTGAGTTCGGGGATCAGCACTTGTTTGTAGTTGCCGAGGATGTCGCCCAGGTTGCGGGGGAAGGGGCTGATGTACCTGAGATGACAGTGAGCGACCGACTTGCCAGCCTTGATGCTGCGATCGACCGCTGTACGGACCGCTCCGAAGGGGCCGCCCCAACTGACGAGGAGCAGATCGCCGCTGTCCGGGCCGAACACTTCCTGCTCGGGAATGTCGTTGGCGATGAGGTCGATCTTGCGTTGCCGCGTCTCGACCATGTGCTGGTGATTCTGCGGATCGTAATCGACGTTACCGCTGCCGTCTGACTTTTCGATGCCGCCGAGGCGGTGTTCGAGACCGGGCGTGCCGGGGATGGCCCAGGGGCGGACGAGGTTGTCGTCACGCAAGTAGGGGAGGTAACCGTCGCCGTTGGCGTTGGGCTCGGTCGGATGTTTGACCGTAATCGGCTTGAGGTCTGCGATGTTGGGCACGGGCCACGGCTCGGCTCCGTTGGCAATGTAGCCGTCCGTCAGTAGGAAAACGGGCGTCATGTGTTCAACGGCGAGACGCATCGCTTCCTGCGCCATGTCGAAGCAGTCGGCAGGTGACTGTGCTGCGACGAGCACCATTGGGCAGTCGCCGTTGCGGCCGAAGTAGGAGAGGAACAGGTCGGACTGTTCGGTTTTCGTCGGCAGACCCGTGCTCGGTCCGCCACGTTGAACGTTGACAATCACCATCGGCAGTTCGGTCATCACCGCGAGGCCGATGCCTTCGCCCTTGAGCGCGATGCCCGGTCCACTGCTTGCGGTAACAGCCAGCGCGCCACCAAAGGATGCTCCGATGATCGAAGTGATCGCGGCAATCTCGTCTTCGGCCTGAAACGTCTTGACGCCGAAGTGCTTGAGCTTGGCGAGCTCATGCAGAATATCACTCGCTGGTGTGATGGGATAGCCGCCGTAAAACAATTCCTTGCCTGCAAGCTTGGCCGCCGTCGCGAGGCCGAAGGCGACCGCTTCGTTCCCCGTGATCTTGCGATACTTTCCCGGTGGGAGTTCAGCCGGGGCGACCTCATAGTGGACGGTGAACGTCTCGGTCGAGAAGCCGTAGTTCTGACCCGCCTTGAGTGCCCGCAGGTTGGACTCTGCGATGGAGGGGTGCTTGGCGAACTTGGTGCTCAACCATTCTTCGGTCGGCTTGGCGTCACGGTCGTACAGCCAGTAGACGAGGCCGAGGGCGAAGATGTTCTTGCAGCGATCGGCCTCGCGTTGGGTGAGACCAAGCCCTTCGACCGCGTCCCGGGTGAGTCGCGTCATGGGCACCTTATGAACGCGGTAACCTGCAAGAGCTTCGTTGTCTTCCAGCGGATTGGACTCGTAATGCGCCTTCTGCAGGTTGCCCTTGTCGAAGGCGTCCTCGTTCACGATCAGCGTGCCGCCCCGTTTGAGATCCTGCAGGTTGGTCTTGAGAGCCGCCGGGTTCATGGCGACGAGCGTGTCGACTTCGTCACCGGGCGTGAAGATTTCGTTGCTGGAGAAGCAGAGCTGGAAGCCCGACACGCCGGCGAGTGATCCGGCGGGGGCGCGGATCTCAGCAGGGAAGTCGGGCAGGGTGCTGACGTCGTTGCCGAACACGGCTGAGACGTTGGTGAATTGGGTGCCGGCGAGCTGCATGCCGTCGCCGCTGTCACCGCAAAAGCGGATCACGACGGAGTCAAGTTCTTGCGATTCTTTGCCGTTGACTTCGGCGGTGGCGGCTGTCGACATGTCGTGTTTCGTCCTCTCGGCGGTCGCTCGTTCAGTGATTGACGTTAGCGGACCGTGTGATCTTTCTGAGGTGATTCGCACGTCGGTGACGCGGAACCACAAAGTGATTTCGGAATGAATGGGGGGGAAGTCAGTGCGGGAATCAAATGCTGTGGGTTCATTGAATCGAGTCGCCTCAGGCTCCCTCCGCTCGACTGACGCTGAGCAACGCATTCGATGCCTGGTTGTAGACTGTGGTCGGCACCTGATCAACGACGTAATTCATCACCGTTTTGACGTCGATGACCCCGACCGCACAAGCATCGTTGCCGACGATCGGCAGGCGACGGTATCCGCCCTGGTCCATCAGACGGACGGCATCGAGGAGCGTATCATCGGTCGAGAGTGTTTGCGGATTCGTGGTCATCGATTCGCTGACAGGTGAGTTGAAATCCGTGGATTCAGCCAGAAGCCGAAGCAGGTCGCGCTCTGTGATGATGCCGACCAGTTGATCGTTTTGGCACACGAGAGCACTGCCGTGGCTGACCTCACGCATGGCCGCAGCGGCCTCTTCGAGCGTTTGGTCGGGGGAAAGCAGGGGCACGACGGTCAGCGTCAGCTCACTGACGTGCGTCTCGGACAACAACCGTCTGAGATCAAACTCGACGGACCCGTCTGACATGGATTCGGCTATTCACTCTTCGTGACGGCTTCGCATGTGTGTCACGCGAAGGTTCGCCACTTTCGTCCGGCTATTCAATGAAGTCGATTCGTCGAAGACAGTGATGCCTGCACAATTGCGAGAATCCCTGAGCTTCCTACCGACACAGCCATTCTTGCAACTTCGCGGAGGCTTGGAAAGTCCGTGTTCGCCGATTTTGGCAGGTGTCTTGTGGTTTTTGAGATTTTCGAGATTCGCCCTTCCGCAGCGACGATTTGACATCTCCGCCCGACGGGGACAACATGATGTGCATGAATGCCCAGAGTGCTTGGGGACGCTCGCCGTTTTCGCCCCTCGGCGAGCCGATGTGAGTTGAGGTTGCTGCGAAAACGTCGAGTGGACCCTCGTCAGAGGAACCTCACTCAGGAGGGT
>JAJDEJ010000172.1 GCA_029259815.1 Planctomycetaceae bacterium
GAAGAGCGGACACACACTCCGTAGGACGGACTTCCAAGTCCGTCCAGAAACACCTTCAAAACGGTGATGACGAGCAAGGGACCAAGGAATGGACGGATTTGGAAATCCGTCCTACGAAAAACTGACACGCTCGGAGCGTGATGACTACTTTGTCGAGAGCCGCTTCTCACGTGCGGCCTTGCGTTGCTCAATCCGCTGATGAATCAACTCCAGTGAGTCCTGCGGGATCGAGGCAATCAGCCGCTGAGTGTATGGCTCTTTGGGATGAGCATAGATGGCCTCAGAGGGACCGAACTCGACGATCTTGCCTGCGTTCATGACGGCCATCATGTCGGACATGAACTTCACGACGCTGAGGTCATGGCTGATGAACACGTACGTCAGCCCGCGATCCTCCTGCAGGTCCTTGAGCAGGTTGAGCACCTGAGCCTGGACCGAGACGTCGAGAGCGGAGACGGATTCGTCGCAGATGATGAACTCCGGCTCGACCGCCAGCGCGCGAGCGATCGAGATGCGTTGCCGTTGACCGCCTGAGAACTCGTGCGGATAGCGACCCAAGTGGGCCGGTTCCAGTCCGACTTCCTCTAACAGCCTCGCGGCACGGTCCCTGCGATCACCGCGCGAGCTGCCCAATCGGTGGACCATCATGGCCTCTGTCAGCATGTTCTGCACGGTCATCCGCGGATTGAGCGATCCATAGGGATCTTGAAAGATGATCTGCATGCGTGAACGCAGGTTGCGGAGTTCTTCTCCGTGCACATGGGCGACGTCCGTGCCATCAAAGTTGACCTGACCGCTCGTCATCTTCACCAGCTTGAGGATCGCGCGGCCTGTCGTCGTCTTGCCGCAGCCTGACTCGCCGACGAGCCCGAGTGTCTGCCCGGGATAGACGTTGAAACTGACGCCATCGACGGCCCTCACGTGATCGATAACTCGCCGAAAGACGCCCGCTCGAATCGGGAAATACACCTTGAGATCACGAACGGCCAACAACGGCTGTGTCCCTTCTGCGACGGTCTTGGTGTCGGGAGCATGCTGGTCCTCTTCCCAGGCATGCCCGACCGCCTTGAGTTCCGATTTGGGATGCAGCAATCGTCCACGTCCCTTATTCCTCAGGTGCTCCAACCGTTCGGGCGTCATCTCCGATTCAATGATGTGATACGACCCGTCCGGTCGTTGGGTCGCTGTCATGAAGTCTGTGACTGTGGCGAGGCGTTTGTTTTCACTCTCGGGCTTCGGTCGGCAGGCGAGCAGTCCCTTGGTGTAGGGGTGCTGCGGATTCTCGAAGATGCGATCGACCGTGTCGTACTCGACCAGTTCGCCCCGAAACATCACGGCGACCTTATCTGCAATCTCAGCGATGACCGCCAGATCATGTGTGATGAACAGGATCGACATGCCCCGGTCGTCACGCAGTCCGCGGAGCAGGTCGAGGATTTGCTTCTGGATCGTGACGTCGAGTGCGGTCGTCGGCTCGTCTGCGATCAACAACTCCGGGTTACACGACAAGGCCATCGCGATCATGACCCGTTGCTTTTGGCCACCGGACATCTCGTGCGGATACATGTTGATCCGCTGCGCTGGGTCCGGGATGCCGACCTCTTTGAAGAGTTGGATCGTGCGTTTGCGTGCTTCCGCTTTGGAGACGTTCTGATGCTGGACAATCGCTTCGACGACCTGTGCCCCGACACGGAACACGGGGTTCAGCGACGTGCCCGGCTCCTGAAAGATCATGCTGATGTCGCTGCCCCGGATGCCGCGCATCTCGTCCTGCGGCAGCTTCACGAGATCACGACCGAGATACGAGATCGATCCCTCGGCGATCCGCGCGGACGTCTCAGGCAGCAGCCTCATGATTGAAAGCGACGTTACCGATTTTCCGGACCCCGACTCACCCACAAGCCCGAGCGTCTCACCCTCACGCAGTTCGACCGTCAAGCCATCGACCGCTTTGACCGTGCCCTCGCGGGTATCGAAGTACGTGCGAAGGTTGTTGATCTCCAGTAACGCCTGCGTGTCGCTCATCGTTGCTCCTTCGGGATGACGTCACATGGTAGTTGGGCTGCACCTGACAGTGAAGGAAAGTGGTCATCACGCTCCGTCGTGATGACAGTGACGCTCTGAGTGTTCGATCTCGTTGGGCGTATTCTCCCCATCCGCTCACCACGCGGAGCGTGATGGCTACTCTGGTGAGTGACTTACGTCCTCCGCTCGCCTTGCGTGCGTCTTTTCTCAAGTTCGTCCATACGTTTCTTGATCTCGGCCTCTTGTCCGCGGTCCGTTGGTTCGTAATAAGTGCGGTCAACGCCGAGGTAGTCTTGATCGACCCAGCCGCCTTCGCCGGAGTGTGCGTACTCGTAACCTTCGCCGTGGCCCAGGCTCTTGGCTCCTTTGTAATGACCGTCTCGCAAGTGCATGGGGACCGGGATGACTCGCTGTTGCCGCACGTCATCCATGGCTGCGTTGATTGCCATGTAGGCAGCATTCGATTTCGGAGCGGTTGCGATGTATGTCACGGCTTGCGCCATTGCGATCCTGCATTCGGGCATGCCGATGCGGTCAACTGCACCCGCTGCGGCATTCGCGACCACGAGCGCCTGCGGATCTGCGTTGCCGACTTCCTCAGACGCAGCGATCACGATGCGTCTCGCGATGAAACGAGGGTCCTCTCCTGCTTCGAGCATGCGGGCCATCCAGTAGATGGCCGCGTCTGGATCGCTGCCACGCATACTCTTGATGAAGGCACTCGCTGCGTCGTAATGCTCGTCAGCTCCGTATTGGATGGCCTTCTTCTGAATCGATTCCTGAGCCACCTCCATCGTGAAGACCGGCGCATCCTCCATCAGCGAAAGCACACCGATCTCCAACGCCGAGAGCGCTCGCCTCGCATCCCCATCACAGACCTCCGCGAGAAACATGAGTGCATCTTCGTCAACCTCGAGGGCCATTTCCCCCAGCCCGCGCTCGCGGTCCGCCAACGACGTTCTCAGCAATGACAAAATGTCGTCCTGTGAGAGTGCCTGGAACTCGAACACCTGCGAGCGGCTGACAAGTGCGGACACGAGTGCGAAGAATGGATTCGCCGTCGTTGCTCCAATCAGTGTGACCACGCCCGCCTCGACGTCAGGCAACAACACGTCCTGTTGCGTCTTGTTGAAGTGATGCAACTCGTCGACGAATAACACGGTCCGCTGTCCACCCATCTTCAATCGATCACGTGCCTCGTCGAGTGCCGCCCGCAGTTCCTTCACACCGCAAGACGCCGCATTCATCGGGACGAATTTCCGTGACGACTGCCGAGCGATGATCTCGGCCAGTGTTGTCTTCCCAGTGCCCGGAGGCCCAAAAAAGATGAGTGACCCCAAGCGGTCGGCTTCGAGCATGCGCCGCAGGAGCTTTCCCTCACCAAGGAAGTGCTGCTGTCCCGCAAACTCGTCTAACGTTCGCGGACGCATGCGGGCAGCCAGTGGCATCGCCGCGTCGAGATGGGCCGCCTCTTGTTGATCGAATAATCCGGGCATCAACTCCCTCGTCCATCAGTACGCCAAGAGGTCGAAGACGGCCATGCCTGGCGATGACTGCGGTCTCTCACCTATTCCGATTCGGGCTTGTTCTTTTCGCTGAAGCAATACGCCAGCACCTTTGACAGCAGGCGAGCGGACACAAACTCGTTGACTTGCGTGCCGAGCATGGGCACCGTCTCGACGATGTCGACTCCCACGAGATTGCAGTGAGTGTTTTGATGGAGTAACGCTCGTAGATATCGCAGCGTTTGCCACCAGGTGAGTCCGCCTGGCTGTGGCGTGCCTGTCCCGGGGCAGAGATGCACTTCCAGCACATCGACATCAATCGTCAGATAGACGTTGCCCCGCAGGTTGCCGAGGGTCGAGCACAATTCTCGTTCCTGATCGTGATCATCCGCGAGTCGCTGAGCAGAGAAGGTCTGCACGCGACGGCTTTCCTCGGCATACTGAATCTCATCTCGCTCCACCGACCGAATGCCCACTCCGATCACCCGCGATCCGTTCTCGACCAGTGGTCGCATCGCGCAGGCGTGCGATTGCTTCATGCCTTCGTACTCGCTCCGCAGATCCGCGTGTGCATCGAACTGCACGACCGTGAGGTCCGAGAAGGCGATTTTCTTCGACTCGCAAATCCCCCGGACCAACGGGGGAGTGATGCTGTGCTCGCCCCCAATGCTCATGAGCAGGCCATCGTTCTCGGATAACATCTTCGATTGGCCAAACAGCCTCACGAGATAGGTCCCGGTGGTGTCGCCTTCTGCTGGGGAGAAGAGACGGGAGGTATGAATCTTCAGGGAGTCGAGTGAGAAATCGATTTCATCATCCCACAACTCGATCTCCTGCGACGCCCGTAGCACCGCACTGGGACCGGCTGCCGTCCCGTGACCGTAGGAGACTGTTCCCTCAAAGGGCAGTGGAAGGACGATGACCTCCGCCTCGGCAGCAGTCACACTGTTCAGACCCAAAAACGGCTTTATCTCTCGCAGATCATTGCCCACTGTCCAACTCCTCAAACAGTGCCTTCATCAACAACGGCCAAGCCACCGTGGCATCCGCATACACCTCCGCGAAACGTCCTCCCTCAGCCGGAGGCACGAACTTGCCCCAACTCACTCCTTCGGAGTAGGTGCACCCCGACAGTCCCCCCCAGTGTACCGGCTCAGGACAAATTCGCACCCCATAGCGAAAACGAGCAGCTAGAAAGCTCGTCCCCACTCGGTCGTTCGTGATGTCAATGAACGGAGCCACCTGTTGTGCCCAGTTGCGAGGCACGCCACCTCCAATCGTGAAGATGCCCAATCGCTCAGCCTGCCCAGTGAGTCGAGCATACTCCAGGAGGTCAATGAAGGGGTTGAAGGCAGGCACCGCTTGCAAGGCTTCGTCATGCGATAACTGCGAAACATCTCGGCCTTGCAATGCGGTTCCCATGGCCCAAGTGGCGACATCCAACCCCACTTCGCTGTCTGTAAAGGCGGGGATAAAGACGGGCACATTCTTTTGAAACGCACTTCTGAGAATGCCCGGTCCTTCGTCGAGATCGTCCAACCGTTTTCCTAATTCGTGACAGAGGCGCGCCGAGGACCAAACTCCCTCCGGTGGCTCCGTCTGACTCAGCACCGATCGCACGAGGCGCTCGACGTCGTTGAGGTTCGACTCCATCTCCAGGGTGTCATAGATCCGGTTGTATCCCTTCTCAAACAGCGTGGCGTCATCCTGTGACGGATCACTGCGGTAGTGTGCCAAGCCGATGGACTCCGTCAGCCCGTGGGCAATAAGAGCCCCCGTCGACACGACCGCTTGCACCAGCCCCCGGTCAAGCATGTCACAGATGATGCGTCCCTGTTTGGCGACCGTCATGGCCCCGGAGAGAGTCAGCACGACCAGACACTTCTCGTCACGCACCATCTCGCCCAACACGTCGAACGCTTCGCCCACCTGACGTCCTCCGAATGCCGTCCGCGACATCGCGCGCAGCAGGTCAGTGAAGGAGTCGACGTCGCCCAACGACAGACTCTCCAGCGGCTGCAGCCCATCTGCACGGCCGTCATGCAAATCCCGATGTTTCATTCCTCGCATTCTCCTCTATCACCTTGAATCCTGACGATGTCGACCGAGCGTAGGTGTGAGGATCGGAAAGCGTCAAGCAACTCTTCGGACCCACCAACGCAAGGGATTGTTGCTGCTCTCCGCAGGTGATACGCTGAACATTCCCAAGGTATCGCTGTCCCGTATTTGCAATGGAGACCGCACTCACTCATGAATTGGCGATCAAGAATCCTTCCACGACTGCACTATTCCTGCGGCATCACGCTGCTGACATTGACGGTCTCGACGATGAGCCTCGCGCAGTCGGACGAGGCGGGTGATGTCAGTTCAGACATTGCGACCACATGGCCCTTTGCGGAGGACATTCAGCGACTTGGCGATGACGTCCCGGCAGATGTTGTCCGTGTCGAAATCATGGATGCAGTGAACGTTCCCCGCAAGTGGGAGTTCGACATGCGTCAGCCGGACCTGTTGTTCGAGACCGACTACTTCGCCATCAAGAACCTCCCGCGGCACTATGACGGCGCAGGCCTCATCGCCGATCGCAATATCCCCGCCCTGTTGCGTCTGACGAGTCGCGTCGAACTGCCAGCGGGAGAGTATGAATTCATCCTGCGGTCGCTCGATGCAGCACAACTCTACGTCGACGGTCAGCTCGTCGGGCAGACTTCGTTCATGAATCTGAATGGGAGCGCGCATCAAGCCTACTACGAAGGACTGGATCGTGGCCCGAACATGCTCTCACTCGCCGAAGGGCATCAGGAGGAGCGATTCTCCGTCGAGCTCGAAGGCTCTTCGCACGTCGTTTCGCTGTATCGGTTGCTTGGTAACAAGAAACAAGGTTCATATCACGGCGAGATGGCCGTCGCCGTCGCCCCCAAGGGAGGCGAGTTTCGCATCCTCGGCCAGACCCGACAGCTCCCCTTCACCGACGGCGGCTGGCTCGACTTCCTCGACTGGGAGAGACGACACTTGGTGACAGTGGACCAGTTGCGTCGGCAGAAGCTTGGAGCGTCTCAGGCGTCTTACTGGCAGCAACGCCATGATCATGCACGTTCAACCGCTCCGCCGCAGGTCGAGGTTCCTGAACTTGCCGATGTCTTCGCAGGCGCATCTCTGATCGATCGCTTCGTACTCGCACGCCTGCAGGAAGAGGGAGTTAAACCGGCCCCTCTCGTCGACGACTTTGGTTTCCTCCGTCGTGTCACACTCGATACGATCGGCATTGTTCCAGACGAAGATGACATCGCCCATTTCCTCAGCCTGTCCCCAGGCACACGTCGCCAACAGACCGTTGATCGATTGCTCGACGATCCCGGTTGGGCCGATCATTGGGTGAGCTACTGGCAGGACGTACTCGCTGAAAACCCCGGTCTTACGAAGCCCGAACTCAACAACACCGGACCTTTCCGCTGGTTCCTGCACGAAGCCTTCCTCGATAACAAGCCCTTCGATCGATTCGTGACCGAACTGATTCTCATGCAGGGGAGCCGATACGCGGGCGGTCCAGCCGGGTTCGGGGTCGCAAGTCAGAACGATGTGCCGATGGCGGCGAAGGCCCACATCATTGGCACGGCCTTCCTCGGCATCGACATGAAGTGTGCCCGCTGTCACGACGCGCCCTATCACGATGTGAAACAGCAGGATCTGTTCAGCCTGGCCGCCATGCTGGCCCGCAAACCCCTCAAGGTTCCGGGCACCAGTAGCGTGCCCGTCTCGGACGAACAGGCAGACGAGCTGACCATTCAGGTCTCACTCAAACCGGGAGCCAGCGTCGAACCTGCCTGGCCCTTTGCACAACTCGCGAGCGATCCCTTTACAGGCCACGACCTCTTCACGTCTCTGCTGACGTCGACACGACTGCAGGATGCAAGCGACCAGCGTGAGCAATTGGCCTGGCTTGTTACCTCTCCGGAGAACGACCGATTCGCCAAGGTCATCGTCAATCGGCTGTGGGCACGTTATCTCGGACGCGGGCTCATCGAACCGCTCGACGATTGGGAGCACGCGGAGTGCTCGCATCCGGACCTGCTGGAGTATCTGGCCCGTGAACTCGTTACACATGACTACGATCTCAAACACATCGCCCGTCTGATCCTCAACTCACAGACCTATCAGCGAGGCAGTCTGACGACCGAGTCGGATGTCGACATTGATTCATTGTTGTTTGCCTCCTCAGTGCGGCGACGGATGACGGCCGAACAACTGGTCGACTCACTCCACCTCGCGGTCGGCAAGTCGCTCAACTGCGAAGAGTTGACGATGGACCGGGACGGCAAGCGGCCCGACTCGACTTTTGCTCATCTGGGCATCCCCCGTCGGGCCTGGGAGTTCGTCGCCGTCAGCAACGAACGAGACCGCCCCTCGCTCAACCTGCCCTCAGCCCAAAGCGCCATCGACCTGCTCGCCGCCTACGGCTGGCGGGAACAACGACAGGAGCCGCTGACTCATCGTGAACAGAGTGTGACCCCCTTGCAGCCAATGGCCCTCGCGAATGGCACAACAGCCAGCCGCATTGTCGACCTGTGTGACCGCTGCGATCTGACCGACCTTTGTCTGCAAGACCAGCCTGTTGAAGATCTCGTCCAACGACTCTTCCAGCGCCTCCACACACGTCCGCCCACGGACGAAGAGCATGGGTTGTTCGTTTCACTCCTGCAAGACGGTTACGAGGACCGCATCATCGCCGGACCAGAAGCCGTCCCACCCCGTCGGATCTATCGTTCCGGCATTACCTGGGTGAATCACTTCGATCCCAAATCGGACGACGAAGCGATCCGTCGCCAACGTGAGATCTTGGAGGGCGACCCGCCGACCACACGCCTCGACGGCAACTGGCGGAGTCGCGTGGAAGACATCGTTTGGACATTGGTGAACTCGCCCGAGTTCGTTTTCATTCCCTGACACCTGACCGCACGGAACCGACATTTCTTTCGGAAAGTGACTCCATGAAGAGTGTGAGCGATCGCCGTTCTTTCTTGACCACGACGGGCTGTCTTGCCACCACTGCTGCGCTCTCCTCTGGTCGCCAGCTCATTGCGAGTGATGGAGGGGCAGGCGATCCGATTGGAAAAGCGGAGCACGTCATCTTCCTCTGGCTGGGGGGCGGTGCATCGCAGATCGACACGTGGGACCCCAAACGGGTGACCAAGGACGGCAAGAAGGACCCGGGTTCAGCCTATCCGGCGATCGATACGGCCATCGAGGGTGTCCAAGTCTGCGAACATCTTAAGCAGACGGCCGACCTGTTCGACCGTTGTGTGCCCGTTAGGACCGTGAACCATGATGTCATCGATGAGCACGCCGCAGCGTCGTATCGGATGCATACGGGCCGTGCGACAAGTGGCACGATCGTCTATCCCAGTCTGGGTTCAGCGGTTTCGGCTCTCAAAGACACAGCGAACGATCTTGTTCCGTCCTATGTCCTGGTGGGAAATCCTTCACCTGCCCGTGCTCCGGGCTTCCTTGGAGCACAGCACGGTTATGTCTATCTCACAGAGACGAGTAGCGGGCCCAAGGGACTCACTCGACCGTCGCGCGTGGAAGATGACCGACATCGACGACGCATGGAACTCCTCAAGAGGATGCGTGATCAATATGTCGAGAAGCACGCAGGGGATGCGGCGATCGCCGATTATGTCTCCGCCACAGAACGCGGCTTTCGCCTCGCCGGGCCAGAGTTCATGAAGGTGTTTGCACTCGATCAAGAACCCGATGATCTTCGCGAATCCTATGGGGACGAGTTTGGCCAACGATGCCTGCTCGCCCGTCGTCTCATTGAACGAGGCACGAGATTCGTCGAAGTGTCCTTCAACCTGAACTTCAAAAATGGCACTGGCTGGGACACGCATAACGAGGGTCACGCCAAGCAGCACTTGCTCATCCAGAGCCTCGATCAGGCCTTCGCCACCTTACTGACCGACCTGGAATCAAAACAACTTCTCAATAAAACACTCCTCGTGATCTCGACCGAGTTTGGTCGTCCGGCAGACTTCGACGCCGGCGGAGGTCGCGGACATCATGGCAAGGCCTTCAGCGTACTCCTCGCAGGAGGCGGGCTCCGCACAGGTCAGGCGGTCGGCACAACAGACGAACTGGGCATGAACATTGCCGATCGACCAGTCTCCGTGCCGGACCTGTTCGCCACCATCTTCGCTGGCCTGGGCATCAATCCTGCTGAAGAGCTTTACGCTGGCGAGCGGCCAGTGCCGCTCACGGACGGTGGGCAGCCGATCACCAAACTCTTTGGCTGATATCAAGAAATTCCGGTAAATTCAAGATCATCGAGAAGATGGGCCAGAGACCGGCGTCCCAGTGACTGCGGGCCTTCTTCGGGAGACCAGACAATGGAACAGGCATCGACTGAACTCGTCGACCGCTGGCGGCAGGGTGACCATCAGGCGGCCAACGAATTGTACCAGAGGTACGTGGAACGGCTGTCCGGCATCGTGACGGCTCAGCTCGCTGACCGCCTCCGCTCCCGGACCGATGCAGACGACGTGTTGCAGTCGGCCTGCCGGTCCTTCTTTCGTCGTGTGAAGGATGGGCAATTCGAGTTTGATGCCGACGACGACGTCTGGAAACTGCTGGTCACCATCTCGCTGAACAAACTCAGGAGCCAAGTCCGCAAGCACTCGGCTGCCAAAAGGGATGCGGCTCAAGAGGTCTCACGCAGCAACAATCAGGTCCCTGATGACTTCCATCTCGAAAAGTTGACCGAGACACCTTCACCCGTCGAGGCGTTCATTTTCGCCGAGATGATTGAGCGTGTGAGTACAAAGCTCGGTGCGGATCATGCGGTCTTGCTGCAGCTCAGAATGGAAGGGCACAGTCAACAAGAGATTGCAGAAGCATTACAAACTTCTGACCGCAGCATTCGCCGCATGCTGGATAACATCCGTGAAGCCCTCAATACAGAACTCGAAGAGGCGGACGACTGACCATGCTGAGCCGCTTTTCCGGGCATCTCACTTCACGTCCGTAGCTCGCGATCTGGATCGAAAAAAAGAGTGGCAACCGTTGTCGGCTGCCACTCTCCAGGGAGGCCACTTGTCCGTCAGAACTCGTGGCTCATTCTGAGTTGGCGATCCTGTCTATCCATACGGATGTTACTGCGGCAATCAAATATGTGTAGCGTCCATAGCGGCGGACAAGACTGGAATCATAGACCCTTCAACGTCCAAACGCCGCTACACCAAAGTGCCCGTGGCACTAGTCCTTGAACCAGCGTAGATCCATTGGCGGTGATTCGTGTGGCCGGAATTCTTCTGCGATTCTTGATGTTTTCGCGTAGTGAGAGCGGAAGAGCGTCGCATCTCAGGGAGGTTTTCACGTGAACCGCAGGATACG
>JAJDEJ010000173.1 GCA_029259815.1 Planctomycetaceae bacterium
TGCATCTGCTGCGCTTCCGGCGCTTCCTCAACTGGCTGGCCCAACAAACCGAACTCAACCTGCATGGCACCACTCCCTACAAAATCGAGTGGACCACCTGAGATCAAACAGCAGACCATTTTGGAACTACTGAGATTTGAAATGTGTGGCTAAGCTGGTGATGACACCTGTTGTTCGGCGACCTGAATGGCTTTGAGGAGCCCCTTGGCTTTGTTCAGAGTCTCTTCATACTCAGTCGTCGGCACACTGTCGGCGACGATGCCGGCTCCCGCTTGGACATAGACCGTTTGTCCTTGCATGACGAGCGTGCGCAGAGCGATGCAGGTGTCCATGTTTCCGGTGAAGTCGATGTAGCCGACAGCACCGGCATAAGGTCCGCGGCGGTGATGTTCGAACTCGTCGATGATCTCCATGGCTCTCACCTTCGGGGCACCCGAAACCGTGCCCGCCGGCAGACCAGCACGCAGGGCATCGAGCGCCGTCACTCCCTCTCGCAACTGGCCAGTGACGTTTGACGTGATGTGCATGACATGGCTGTAGCGTTCGACCACCATCACATCACTCAACTCGACCGATCCGTATTGCGAGACGCGACCAACGTCGTTGCGAGCGAGGTCGATCAACATCACATGCTCGGCCCGCTCTTTTGGATCGGCAAGTAATTCGTCAGCGAGAGCCTGATCTTCTGCGACCGTGCGTCCTCGCTGACGTGTGCCAGCCAGGGGGCGGATGGTCGTCACCCCGTCTTCGACCCGCACCATGATCTCAGGCGAACTGCCCACAAGCGAGACCGATGGCGACCGCAGCAGGAACATGAAGGGGCTGGGGTTGACGACCCGCAGGGCGCGATAGATGTCGAGCGGCTGAGCCGTCGTCTCCAGTTGGAGCCGCTGACTCAGAACAACTTGGAAGATGTCCCCGGCCCGGATGTATTCCTTGCAGCTCTCGACGGCTGACTCAAACTCGTCCTGTGAGAAGTCTGATATCCACGACAAGGTTGGTTCTCCGGTCAGTGAGATGTCTCGGGGGGAGAGATCAACTGTCGGTGCCTGCAGGCGATCACAGAGTTCGTCAATGCGCTCACAGGCTTGCTGATAGGCCGCTTCAAGGTCACCCGTGTCTGTCCGCACATGGGCGACCACAAGGACGACTTTGCGAATGTGATCAAACACGACCATGAGGTCGTACAGAGCAAAGGCGAGATCGGGCAATTGGCGGTCGTCTTCGGGCGCATTA
Organism: Planctomycetaceae bacterium; assembly: GCA_029259815.1. Classification (GTDB taxonomy): domain Bacteria; phylum Planctomycetota; class Planctomycetia; order Planctomycetales; family Planctomycetaceae; genus JAHBXU01. The sequence continues at coordinate 1,237 of JAJDEJ010000173.1, forward strand.
GGCAGATGCTCCGTGTAGCGGACAGTGTCGTACCCCGCATAGCCCACAGCCCCCCCGCAGAATCGGGGGAGTTCCGGCAGATGCGCTGCCGGGTACTCATCGAGGAGCATCTGCAATTCCTGAAGCGGATCTTCGACTGTCCGCACAATCGTGTCCCCGTCTGCCGTGACAGTGACTTCACAGCCACGAGCTTCAAGTTGGAGGAACGGTGCAGATCCGAGGAAGCTGTAGCGTCCAATCCGTTCGCCTCCGACGACGCTCTCAAACAGAAAGGCATGTTCATCCTCACCCAGTTTGCGGTAGGCGGAGACAGGTGTGAGCGTGTCGCTGAGGATCTGCCGGTAGACGGGGACCATTCGCACGTTGGTCGCCAGTTGGTTCACAGTCGCGAAATCGGGGGTGTGTGACATGAGGGCGAACTGCCAATTCTGCGACCTATCTGAAATCGCGATGAGTGGTTACGTCGCTGGCGGCTGATGAGATGGTGGTTGACACGGTTGTCGCCCCTCATAGAATACGATCCGCGAGAGTCGTCGCAAGTTCAACACCCCCCTCGGCAACGAATGTTGTGGGGACCCGTGCAGTTTGGGAAGGTTCGCCATCCCACTGGTCTCAAAGTCGAGCGGTCGAAAGTCACAGGCACCCGGTGTCTTCCATGCGAAAATGTTCCCGTTGCTCCAAGCCGGCAACCCTGCATATCACCGAACTCAAAGAGGGTGATGTCCATGCGCTCCACCTGTGTGAAGCGTGTGCTCAGGACTATCTGAGCAACGTGGAAGCCGGGCAGGCGAGCGACGACCCGGAAGAGTTGTTCAAGGAACACATCGAGAGTTCGATCGAGGACCTGCACGACGTCGACCAGACGAGCTGCCCCAACTGTGGCATCACGTTCAAGGAGTTTCGCAGTCAGGGGCGATTGGGATGTCCCCAGTGCTATCTGGCGTTTGAGAATGAACTGATTCCTTTGCTGGAGAATATTCACGGCGAGACCCAGCATACGGGCAAGCTCCCGCAGCGGGCTCCGGAAGCCAGTCGCCGTCAGTATGAACTGATCAAGCTCCGCAACCGCTTGCGGACTGCTGTCGAGGCGGAGTCCTATGAAGAGGCAGCCCAACTGCGGGACGAGATCCAGACGATGGAATCTGCCCTTGGCGAAGAAGTGGAAGACCAGGTGGACTGATGGACCTGACAACGCTCACACAGACGAGTGGAGAGTGGCTGAGGGGCACAGGTCCGGAGTCGGACATCGTGGTCTCCAGTCGCATCCGCCTGGCACGCAATCTGGCGCAGTTTCCGTTCCTCGGTCGGGCCGATGATGGTGTCCGGACCGAGATCGAGGAGCTGTTGCAGGGGCCAATTTCGTCCTTGCCGATGAAGGGCGAACTGACCTACTTCGATGTCAACTCACTCGAAGCGCTGGATCGTCAATTCCTGGTCGAACGGCAACTCATCAGCCGCGAGCATGCCGAGACGCACGGCTCACGAGGCGTCGGAATCGGTCCGGAAGAGAATGTCAGCCTGATGATCAACGAAGAAGATCATCTCCGACTGCAAGTGCTGCGCAGTGGTTTCGCCCTCGATGATTGCTGGGAGGAGATGAACCTCATCGATGATGCCCTCGAGCAACAGGTCGCCTTTGCGTTCAGCGAGCAACTGGGATACCTCACCGCCTGCCCGACAAATGTGGGTACCGGCATTCGCGTTAGCGTGATGCTGCATCTCCCGGCCTTGGCTCTCACGAAGGAGATCCAGAAGGTGTTCCAAGCCATGCAGAAGATGCGACTGGCCGTCCGAGGATTGTATGGCGAAGGCTCGCAGGCGATGGGCGACTTCTATCAGTTCTCGAATCAAGTGACTCTGGGTCCCTCGGAGCAGGAACTGATCGACAAGCTCAAGGAAGTCATCGACGGCATCATCAAATACGAACGCAGGGTGCGGGACGAGTTGGTGGTCAAGAACCGTCAACGCCTGCACGATCAAGTTGCCCGCGCCCACGGCATTCTCAGCAGCGCCCAGACCATCACATCAGAAGAGACAATGCACCTGCTCTCCAGCGTGCGGATGGGGATCAACCTCGGACTGGTCGATGGGCTGGAGATCCCGACAATCAATGAGCTGTTCATTCAGACACAGCCTGCCCACCTTCAGAAGCTGCGAAACGAAAAGCTCGAATCGGCCGAACGCAACGTGGCCCGCGCGGCCTACATCCGAAAACGGATGGGCGACAGTTCACACGAGAACAACTGAGAATATTGTCGCCATCACGCTCCGCGTGATGAGCGGATGATGGATACGCTCACGACAAGCTGTAACCCATCCGTGCGCTCCTGTCATCACGGCGGAGCGTGATGACTACTTTCATGTAGCTTGCCATTCGACGAGATGTCGCACAAACGTAGAACCGTTGTGTTCGACGGTCTCGGTGCCGACGGACAGGAAACCCATCTTGAGGAACAAGGGCAGGCTGAACTCGGAGGCCTCCGCATAGAGCCGTTCGATTTGCGATTGTGCGGCATGATCGAGTACAACTTTGATCAGCCGGGTGCCGATGCCTTCCCGTTGCCGATCTCCTCGAAGATAGACGGACGCCACGTGCCCGTCCTGCTCGATTCCGCAGAAACCAATCGGACCCGACTCGTCTGTGGCGACATACGTTGTCGGCTTGAGAATGAATTCTCGAAACCGATCAATGTTGGCGACCGATGAGGCCCAACTGTCGACTTGAGCAGGTGTGTAGAATTGCGGACCAGCTGTGCTGACCGAGTCCGCATACAATTCGGCCAACGGGACGACGTCGCCCTCCGTGGCGATGCGAAATTCTATCCCCATCGATACGGGTCACTTGATCTCAACCAATTCCACGAGGAAGTGCAGGGTGGCATTGGGAGGGACGGACCCTCCCGCACCTTGGGCACCATAGCCGAGTTCGCTGGGAATCTCCAACTCGATCATGCCACCTTCGCTGACCAGTTGCATCCCTTCCGTCCAGCCCTTGATGACTCCGTTCAGTGGAAACGAGATGGTGTCGCCTCGCTTATACGAGCTGTCAAAGACCGTTTCGTCATCGAGCCAGCCTTTGTAGTGCACGGTCACCGTATTGGTCGCCTTCGGCTGCTGGCCATTCCCTTTGCGACGCACACGATACTTCAGACCGGACTGGGTTGTTGTGAATTCCTCAGGCGCGTCCGGGTCGACTGGTCCTGGTTCCGGCGGGGGAATCACCTTCTTTAATTCAACAAGGAAGTGCAATGTGGCGTTCGGTGGAACAGATTTACCGGCCCCCCTTGCACCGTAGCCGAGTTCACTGGGAATCTCTAATTCGATCATGCCGCCTTCACCGACCAGCTGCATCCCTTCCGTCCAGCCTTTGATGACCCCGTTCAATGGAAACGAGATTGTTTCGCCTCGCTGGTAAGAACTATCGAAAACCGTTTCGTCATCAAGCCAGCCCTTGTAGTGCACAGTCACCTTATCGGTCGCCTTCGGAAGCTGACCTTCCCCCTTACGGAGCACGCGGTATTTGAGACCGGACTCGGTCGTTGTGAACTCCTCAGGGGCGTTTTCGTCCTGCGGGCCGGGTTTGACTTCGTCTTCTGCGGCATTACTCATGGGACTGTTGCATCCGGACATCGCAAACAGGGCGACCACAAGCAGATTGAATCTGAGATGATTGAATGTCACGATTTCCGGCTCTCTGAAAATAGGTGTCAGTGTAAGAATGATTGGAGGAAGCAGTTGCCCTACTCCACTTCCAGGAGTTCGACGATGAAGTGCAGCGTCGCGTTGGGTGGAATCTTCGGCGGACGTCCAGAGGCACCATATCCGAGGTCTCCGGGAATTTCGAGTTCAATCATCCCGCCCTCCCGGACGTACTGCAGGCCTTCCGTCCAGCCGGGCACAACATTCAGAAGAGGGAATGACGTCGGCTCGCGTCGCTTGTACGAGCTGTCGAAGACCGTGCCGTCGTCGAGCCAACCTTTGTAGTGGGCCTTGACGCTGTCGGCTGAACTTGGCTTGGCACCGGTCCCTTTTCGCAGGATTCGGTATTTGAGGCCCGAATTGGTCGTCGTGAACTCGTCAGGCGCATCGGGGTCCTGCGGACCGGGCTCGGAGTTGGAGACCTGCTGAATCGCCGGTGCGACAGCTGTCGGCGGATCGGTCTTATCCGTGACTTGAGACGCGGTCTCGCATCCACAGAGGCTGCAAAACACGAAGCACGTGCCAGTCAGCAGGGCAACAATTCGGTCCATTAAACGGCTCCTTGGGGAAAACTCAGTCGTGTCATCATGGTGATTATTCCTGCACGTCGAAGAGTTCGACCAGGAAGTGCAGCGTTGCGTTGGGAGGAATGACGGGCGGACTTCCGGTGGGACCATAGCCCAGATCGCCTGGAATTTCGAGTTCAATCATCCCTCCCTCACCGATGTGCGAGAGGCCTTCTCCAAATCCTGGCACCAGGGAGGAAAGTGCAAACGTTGCCGGCTCGCCACGATCATACGAACTGTCGAATTGAGTCTCGTTGTCGAGCCAACCTCGATAGTGGACCTTGATATTGCTCGACAACGATGGCTTTTTTCCGTCCCCCTGTCGCAGGATACGGTACTTCAAACCGGAGTATGTCGTCGTGAACTCTTCAGGGGCGCCAGGGTCAGCGGATCCCGGTTTGACCGGCTGTGGTGGGGGAATCACCTGAATAAGCTCGACCAGGAAGTGCAGTGTTGCATTCGACGGAATCGATGGAGAGGAGCCTCGGGAACCGTAACCCAATTGACTGGGGATTTCGAGTTCAATCATCCCGCCCTCAGTGACCAATTGAAGCCCTTCGAACCAGCCTCTGATCACACTTTTCAAGGGGATGGTCAACGGACGCCCGGTGGCGTACGAGGTGTCGAACTGCCGTCCATTATCGAGCCAGCCGGCGTAGTTCACCTCGACCTTGTCATTGGCCGTCGGACGTTCGCCACCCCCTTTACGAAGGATGCGGTACTTGAGTCCGGAGTCGGTCGTCGTGAACTTTTCGGGAGCGTCTGCGTCAACGGGACCGGGACCATTCGCCAGCACGCGATCGATTGTTGGAGTTCCGTCGCAGCCAGAGAGCAGGCACAACAGCCCTGTCAGAACCAAACCCCAATCTCGTCGTCTGAGCATTGATCTCTCCAAACTCTGTCGATCCGGCCTGCGGACGCGGGCATCAATCATGCCTAGAGTCTATCAAGTGACATCGCTCGGGCGAACCAATTCGGTCCATCCAAAGAGTGACGGGGAATGAGAGCCGCACCGATGGATGATCACTCATCGTGGGCATGAATCCACTGGGCAATCTCTTCCACGAGTTGCCCAGCGCGGTCGAAGGTGTCCAAACGCCGGAAGAAACCATGCACCATGCCCGTGCAGTGAATCTGATCGACGTGCCCTCCCGCCTTCGCGAGGTGGTCCGCATAGGCGAGCCCTTCGTCGCGGAGCGGATCTGTCTCGACAGTGATGACAAGCGCAGCAGGCAGACCGGAGTGGTCAGACGCTCTCAATGGCGACGCCATCGGATTGATACCATCTGACTCAGCAGACAGATACTGCTGCCAGAACCATCGCATGTTGTTGGCAGTCAAGTGATACCCAGTCGCGTTTTCTGAGTAGGAGGGTGTGTCGAAGTTGAAGTCAACAATCGGGTAGATGAGGATCTGTCCGTGGATCGCAGGCCCGCCCTCATCGCGTGCCCGCAGACAGACGGCGGCTGCGAGATTCCCCCCGGCACTATCGCCACTCACAATCAGCCGCTGTGGATCACCGCCAAGATGCCCCGCCTGTTCATAAGCCCACTGAGTTGCCGCAAACGAGTCGTCAATCGCTGCCGGAAACTTGTGCTCTGGGGCGAG
>JAJDEJ010000174.1 GCA_029259815.1 Planctomycetaceae bacterium
AGAGCCGGCTCACCTGCTTGAGCTGCCGCAGCCCTTTGACAACCAACTTCTTCTGCTGATCTCGTTCAGTCATACCGCCATCCTGACAGGAAACCACCCCACCAGAACCCCCAGCGCAAATTCCGTGCCGAACGTGATTGGTTAACACCCCCCCGCTCGCCCGATCAGTCTTCGATTCTCAGTTTCAACTCGTCCGAGTTGGCCCGCAACTCGGGGGCATACATCGCGTACGCCTTCGTTGGCAAGGCACTGAACTGTCCAGGGTTCTCGGACCGCAGGCGATAGCTCACGGTGTGTGTGCCCCGTGCGAGTCGCCGCAGGAAGAACGCCACTTTCTCATCTCGGAACTCAACATAGGCACCAAGTCCGTTCTTTGTGTAACCACTCTGCAACTCAACTGGTTCGCACCCGGCCGCTTTGCGGTCCTCGAAGATCACGTACTCGTAATCATTCTTTGACTCAATCGTGAGTTCAATCTCGATCAGGTCTCCACTCGTCACTTCGGACAAATTTGGCAACGGCACTCGGTCGTACTTGAGCGCCTGTTGGTCGATGACCTGCCCCTGACTTCCTTGCACGACATCGGTCGCGTCCTGTCGCTGGACGAGTTTGTAGAACTCACGCTCAACCTTGATCTCCAGACCGGCAGCGGTGATGAAGTCTTCGGTCGTGAAGTTCGTCAGATAAGCGTTGTAGTACAGAGGGCCGCTGCCCCGTTTCTTGAGTTCGATCTTGTGCGGACCGCTCGCGACGGCCTCTCCTTCCAGGACGAACGAGTTGTCGAACGTGAACAGATTCTCGCTTGTGACTTCGATTTCCTGTCGCCGCTTGCTGTCGACCCAGACTTCGATCGTCATGTCCGGCTTGTCTTCGCCGCTGGCGGTGAGGTACTCGGCCATGGCTTCGATGCAGTAAGCCGTGTCACGCGTGTTGTTCCAGTAGGTGGCGTGCTTGCGGTTGTTGAGCAGGTACTTCACCAGCCCCGCCGCCTTCGGGTCTTGCGGATTCACCCGTGTGAGCAACTTGAGGTAGAACGCGTTGGCCTCGATTGTGTCGCCGAACCAGTTCCACCAGTAACCTCGATTGGGCAGGTCGAGATACGCCGTCTGGTTCTCATCGTCGACTTTCAGGAACTGGTCGATGTTGCGAATGATCGTGTCGCGTTGCTCCACTGCGTTGACCCCGTGCAGAGCGAGACCGGTCAGTGCCTGTGCGTACAACGCGAGTTTGAGCCGATCACGGAACAGGAACCGCTGCATCTCATCGTTCGTCTGCTCAGCATCGACGAGCACCATGAACACGAGTGCTTCGACATTGGACGCTTGCGTGCGATACGGCTTCTTGTGCTTGCGGAGTCGCTCTCCGTCCAGCTTCGCGCGGCGTTCGCCTTCCTGTAGCAGCGTGACCTGTTTTTCCTGATACTGCTTGAGCCATGCGACGCCTTGATCGAGGACGCCGGGGACCAGCGCAACGTCGTTCCGGGTGGCGATCTGCAGACCGTGGACGACGACGGCTGTCGTGTGTGGGTAGCTGTGCTCGCCGTATCCGGAGAACCAACCCCAGCCGCCGTCAGTGAGTTGCATGGCTGTAAGATCCTTCACGCCCTGCTTGACCATCCGGGTCACCTCGGCTTCATTGAAGACCGGATTGCGATCGTACCGCTTCCACTGCGCAGACCGTTCGCCAGCGTCGCCGATCTCTTGGGCATTGAGATTCGTCCGCTTCTCCTGAATGGCCTCAAGGTCGAGGCCCATCCGTTGCAGGATGCGTTGCGTGATCACCGTCGGCAGAAACCGGTTGAGCGTCTGCTCCGTGCAGCCGTACGGGTACTCGACAAGATACGGCAGAGCATCGACCATGGCTCCAGCGAGCGTGGGCGAGTACCGCACCTCCAACCGCGACTGATTCACACGCCGGTCCATCGGCACGTTGACGTCAATCACACCGGAGTCATCCTCCCGTCGAATGACGCCGCTGTACGACTCCGTCTTGAGGATGCCATGCACGTAGACAGGAAACGTCTGCTGCATCGCGTCTGACTCTTCATCGGTCAACGCCCGCATGGTGATGACAGCGTCACCCTCAGTGATCGCCTTCACTCGCCAGTCGACCCGCACTTCTCCTCCGGCGGGGATGGTGACGGCTTGACTGGCCGAATTGAGATCCGAGATTTCAGAGTTCAGATATTCGAGTGTGCCGCCTTCGAGCAGCAATTCGACCTGGGCCTCCTTCTCGGTTTCGAGATAGTTGTGCACGACCGCACTCAGAACGACTTCATCAGTCTCAGTAAAGAATCGTGGAGCCTGCAATCGAACAAGCAGGTTCTTGGACGTCGTGACAACTGTTTCCCCCTCGCCGACACGTGTGCCGTGGCCCATCGCCCAGGTGCGAATCTTCCAGCCGGTGAGGTTCTCGGGCATGTTGAGGGAGATGTTCGCGAGTCCCTCACTGTCGGTCGTGATATCACCCTTCCAGAAAGCCGTGTCCGCAAACTGTGTGCGGACGGTCGGCTCGACCATCGCGCCGCCATCCTCGACAGTTTGGGTCTGTCGGATATCCAAAGCGAGTCCGTCTGCCATTTCCGCCATGGGGGCAGCGGCTCCCAAGGCCCGCATCTCCATTGCTCCTCCTCTTACGCCGGACTTCGAGAAGTAGCTGTTCTCCCGGCGTCCGTCGTCCTCCTTAAAATCCGCATCAGCGACCATGTCGCCGAAGGCGCCGAGGTTGCCCATCGCAGTCTCGCCCTGCTTGAGCAGATTGCCGAAGTAGCGAGAGAGATTATGTTCGGTCGTGGGATTGTGGCGGCGGCGAAACTTCCAGAAATGCTCGCGGATCTCCGGCACATTGCTGCCGCCGGAGATGTACTCGACCGCTCGATCGTAAACGCTCATGACCATTGAGCCAACGAATGGTTCGCCGTCGATGTCGGTCAGTTTGAGCGTGACATTTGCCTCTTGACCCGGCTTGTAGTCTTCATGATCCGGTTCGACGGAGACGTTGAGCACGCGTTGCTCTGGCGGGACGATGATCTCCTTCATCACCGAATGCACTTTGCCGTTGGCGATGGTCAACGCCTCCACAAAGAAGTTGGGCATGTCCTCCTGCGCGACACCGATGTCGACGACGGTACTCTTGCCATTGAGTCGCAACACGCGTGGCTCCTCGGCATACACACCGTTCGCCGGTCGCACGAAGAGCAATATTGTCGAGCCGATGCGATTGGTGTTGACCATTAGGTTCACCGTCTCGCCCGGCGCGTACTCCGCTTTGTCGACGATCAGTTCGAGATCGTTGAACTTGAACTCAGAACCATCAAAGCCATCGCCACGGATGACAAACAAGTATCCGCCTTCGATAGAGGCGGGGGCGTCATCTGTGTTGTCTTGACCCACGGGGCGTTGCCCGTGGGCTTGGAGGGTGTATGACAATCGGTATTGGCCGGAGTCGGTGGCTTTGATGTCGACTTCTGCGGTGCCTTCGGCGTCCGTATTGAGTTCCCATTCCTGTGCGACGTTTTCGACTGGTTCGCCATTGTCGTCGTAAGTTATGCGGAGGAGTTTCAGTGTACCGTTGCCCTCGACGCCGTTGCCGTCGAGTGTGCGAGCTTGAAACTGGGCATGAATCGTGTCACCCACGCGGTAGTGTCCGCGGTGAGTCCAGACGAAGACCTTGAACGGCTCGCGCGCAACAAGCACGTTGCCTTGCCCCACGATCGTGCGGCGGGAGGCGTCGACGACTTCCGCTGTGATCTTGTAATTGTGGTCTTCATCTCCGTGCAGTGCCTTGGCGAGCGTTGTGTCGATCTCGACTTCGACTGTGCCGTCTTCGCCGATCTCGACTTCGCGGTCGAGGACAAGTTCGGGTGGGTCAGGATTCCAATTCCACCAGAAGGGGATCGGAGCGAAACAGCCCCAGCGTTTGAAACCGGGATACCAATTCGAGTCCGGCGTGAACCACCAGTAACCCTCGCCGTAAAGCCAGTCCCATGTGCGATACGGATACCAGCGCGACTCGTGCGGCGTACGTTCGACCTTGTAGCGGACGGTCGCGTTAGTGACGGGAGCACCGAAGTAATACTTCGCCGTAATGGTGGCAGTCACCGTCTCGCCGAGGGCGACCGGCTTGTCGGGTGCGTCGATCGTGACTTCAAACTCGGGCTTCTTGTATTCCTCGACACGGAAGTTGCCGTTGACCCAGATGCCGTGCGAGTTGTCGATAAAGATTTGGTAGGTCCCGAGTTTCGCGTCTTCGGGCAGTGCAAGTTCGCCGACCATCCCGCCGTACTCGTCGGTGGTCAGTGTCTCCGCATAGGTCTCAGTTCCGTCCGGGTCGTTGATCTTGACCTTGAACTTCTGATGGGCGAAGCGTGACTCGTTGGCTTTGTCATACTTGGCCTCTCGGACCCAGAGTTTGAACTGCACTGTCTGCTCGGGTCGATAGACCGGGCGGTCGGTGATGATGATCGCCTTGGTCTGCTCGTACTCGTCGCGATGATGCTGTCCGTACCAGACGCCGCTGAAGCCGAGGTGAGCGAAGCGCCCCTCCCGCGTGCGGGCGATGGCGATCCACTGGAAGTTCTGCTCCATCAACTTCGGGTTTGTGATGACCTGCCCGTCCGCATTCGTCTTCTCGGCGAAGTTGGATGTCACGACGCGGTATTGGTTCCTGCCCTTCCGACCCGGGACGCTCTCCTGACGCCAGCCGAAGAACTCAACATTGGCTCCGTCGATCGGTTTGCCCGTGACCGCATCGGCAACGAAGTACATCGCCTTGCCATCCAGAGGCTTCTTGACGATCACCGTGTCGGCAACCCAGATGATCACACGGCTGACGTTCCCGTCTGCCATCTTGCCGGTGACGAGATAGGCCCCCGCCTGCTGGAGTGGCGTCGTGATCGTCACACGACGGTCAAAGTGCTCCGGGCGAGGTTCTAACTCAACCTCCCACTGTGCCACCCGTTCGCCGACGTACTTCTTCTCGTTCTGTTGGACGAGCCGATAGCCCAGGTTGTCGATCTGCGTCTGCTGCCAGTCGACTTGTTGCGGGTTGCCCTGGAGGTACGCCTTCACATCATCGATCAAATTCGCGACGTTGATCTGCTTAGCGGTGAATGACGCCTTCTCTCCATTGCGAAAGCGGAAGTCGACGCTCGCACCAGTCCGTGCGGGCTGGACCTGCACACCCTCGAAGCGACCCCAGTTGCCGACGATTTGATCGAGCCGTTGACGCTTGTACTTGTTGCGATCCTTGAAGCGACGAATACTCTCCCGCCACCGCTCGGCAGCTTTGGGATATTGCTGTCGATCCTCATAGATTTGTGCCAGTTGTTGCAGACACGTCTCAGCGTATCCATTGTCATCTTCGGTCAAACGTTGATAGATGCGGATGAAGTTGAACTCGTCCGGCAGCGTGAACCGTTTCACACCTGTCGCCAGCCGGGCGATGGTCTCGTTGTCATCAAGGGTGTGAACGGCATACGGTCCCGATTCGTCCTCATCATCCGCCCGTCCCGGAGCCCCGTGGTCGCCATAGCGCGGCAGCGCGATGCCCCACTGCTGCATCGTCTGGACGCCAAACTGACTTCTCAGGAAACTGGCGAACTCGTAGTCGACACCGCTCCGTTGCGATGGCTGATGCTTTGCAACTTGTTCGAGACACCACCGCCATCGCTGTCCGTCGCTGGTTGCGGTGTCCCAACTCTCGGGGATTGAATGAAAGACCGGATTGCCGTCCGCATCGACCGGGGCTCCCTTGCCGCCGCCGTGACCGAAACCGCGGAAGTGATGCCCTTCCTCGTAGTCCGGCAACTCAGTGAGATCGGTCAAATCCTGCAGCTGCCACGCTTCGCTGCCGGATCGGGACCAGAGGATTGTTTGTGCCAACTGACGGAAGAACTGGCTCTGCTCAGCCGCTGAGGCATCTGCGTCACCGAGTAACAGCCTCGCTTGGTTCATCATCTGCAGAGCTTGAACGCGGTCCCTCTCCTGCGTCTGCACATGACGTCCCCCGCCGCGCTGGCTCCCGCGGATGAATTCACCACCGACGATGAATCCGTAGTGAGGACCGTTCTGAAAGCTCTGAGCGACTGCGACGAGAAGTTGCCAATCGTCCTCATGCGTTTCGAGCACCGACTCGCGAAAACCGTCGATCTCGCCCTGTTGCTGGAGATTCTGCAACGACTGGACTGCTTGCAGGAAGTCCGCAGCGAGCGTCCGACCCTCATTCCGTTCATCAAGCGCCAATTGCTGATACGCCTCAAACGCATCCCGCCAGTTGCCGGCGTCATACTCCTTCCTCGCAGACGATCGCAGGTCGGGCAGCGGGGCGTCAGCGGCCATCAGTGCGAAAACTCCGAATGTGCATGAAAGAGTGAGCGCAATGGGAACGATCCGCTTGAACATCACGTCAGATCCGACTAGAGAAAGAAACCACCAGTCGGGCACAAGCCGCGACAGGTCTCTGGCGTTAGATAACTCTCTTGCCCGAAAAGTTCCAGAGGAATCGCCGAATCAAGAATTCCCTCGATGATCAACCGATCCGCTTGCGGCTTAGCATTGACAAGTCAACTAGGGATACGGTGCGATCCCCCGTTGATTCGTGAGTCTTCTCGAAGGACATTCGATCATTGGGCGCTTATGATGACAATCAATTCGTCGACAGGTTTGGTGGATCGACGAGTCCGACGATAAACGGGGAAGAGAGAATGAAGCCTCGATTGGCAGGGAGCAGGTGGGTGTGGACGATCCTCACGGTATAGTGCGGAGTGAACGGAGCGGCCGTTTCGATCAGTCACGCACAGGACGAGGCACTGATTCTGTCTCTCGACGCCGGCGGTCATACGGACTTTATTCGAAAGCTGACGTTCACACCTGACGGTAAGGAGCTGATGATGAAATCCGGCATGTCGTTGCTCGACGGCAAAGCCGTCGGCTTGGGACGGGCGCTCCGAGTTGCGTGTGGTTCTATTGAGGGTTTCTGAAGCCTTTGGCTGAGTTCTTTCCAATTGGTCAGATGCAGGCCCAAACGCCGTATCACCGTGATAACTTCGGGGTCGGTAAAGACACGTCGATCTCCCTCTCGAATCGATGAACTGCTCGTGATGGAACGTAATTCGTCGTCATCGTAGCCGCAATGAATATAGATCCCGGTGATTCCAGGTTTCAGGTTGCGAAGGGCTTCCAGGTACGCCGTCTTCCTCTGTTCATGGGGCTCTTTCACGTAATGCACAAAACCGTGATCGAGGATCGGCATGCGCCGTGACCGCAATCCTTCTGTCAGTTCAGCGGCCTGGTCTTCAACCTGGGGATGAACCTTGATGAAATCGAACCCCCCGTTATCGCTGAAGTATAAAACGGCCAAGCCGTATTCGATTCCCAAATTAATATAGAGTTCCGCCAAGTCCGGTCTCATCCAAAGCGCACCCATGTGAGTATCGATGTGGCTGAGCGAAATCCCCCGTTGCAATGCCATGTCGATTTGAGAACGAAGTTCCACCTCCACCTGCTGTGTGACTGCGTTGCCAGCAACGAGTTCGACATCCTTCCACAGGAATCCATCCTTGTCGATTAAGCTTGGAACCACTGCAGGATCCGAAACGGGGCCCCATCGATAGCTGCCAAACTCGGAATTGAGGGTCAGGTGAATTCCGTAGTCATGCTCTGGATGTGCGCTGGCATACTCAGCGAATGCCTCGAATTTCGGACAGGGGACCATGATGCTCACCGAGGAGACGATCCCCTTCTCCAGTGCTTCAATGGTTGCCCGATTGACAGAGTCACACAAGCCGGCGTCATCCGCATGAATCATCACCATCCGCTGTGCGGTTATCTTGCTCTCTGCTGCCGTTGCTTCGGAATGTGTCTCTTGTGATGAAAGATCCTCTATCACCTCGGTCTCCGACCACTCAGAAGGCAAGACCGGCGCGTTGCTCTTGATGTCCATTGGATCATCCACCTGTTTGTGCATTGTCGTGTTGTCGGCCCCTTCACAGCCAAGACATATGCAAAGGAACAGCAACGGCTGGAAACCTCGACCGGTGACGTGTGGCATGATTCGTTGTTTCTGATTCATTCGACTTGAGGAAAGTGCTGATCCCGTTCATCCATTGCATTCCCTGGACAGAGGTCGTAGGGCACTCGCTCACCATCGACTAAGGCGAAGTACTCCGGATGCTCATCGAAATACTCTGAGGCGGGAATGAGAAACGGCCAGTTGTGCTTCCCCTTCGAGTGTTCCACGACACCGCCGAACTTCACAGCTCGGTCGGGTGACGAATACCACGCGTTCGTTCGATTGCGGACCGCCCAGACTCGGGCTTGTCGATTTTCTTCCGGCGTTTCTTCTCGCGAGTAGCTCATCCCGCCAGACAGGGCTGCTCGCATGGAGTAAGAGGGCTTGAGAGAGGTTGTCCTCCCTATCCTCAGCTTGAGCTCCTTCATCCTCGGCACATGCTCACCCCACGGCTCCGGTCGATACCAGCGGACGCCGAGACCTTCGAGGAACTCATAGACCCCGAAGAGCGTCCCCGCATCTCTTACATGTTGGCCCGGCGATGCCGATTGACGTCCGCCGATGATGACGAGCCTATTCGGCTGGACATCAATGACATACTGCTCGACATCCAGACCAGAAACGTCAATCTGAGACGTGAAGCTGCTCCTTCCGATCGCAATCAACTTCGTATCAGTGGGTAATTGTTGTTGGTCCTTGGTGATCGTGATAGCCCGACCTGTCATCTTCTTGAGATGGGACGCCATTTCTTCAGCGGCGTACTTCTCTGACACGGTGGCTTCCGCACTGATGACGATGATCGGCGCGGATTGATCCGGCCCAATGAGGGTCATCTCCTCGGCTACCGCCTCCACCGATCCGAAGACGCGGATCAGCATCCCGATTGCAACGAATGAATTTCGACGCATGTTTGCAGTCCAGTCAAAGTTCGGTGAAGGGGTGCCGTGTGCTACTGCGATAGAGATGCAAACGAATCGGAATCTGGCGGGTCAACCGGTCGCGTCCGCCAGTCTCATGGTCCTTGAAGATATCATAAGTGCGGATCTCCGCACCGAAGGATCGCGCCAAACCGAACTTCACACGCGCTGCTGTCACTGTCATCACGATCACGACTCGTTTCTCAAACTGCTGACCAGCGACCGAGATCCCAGACACAATCTCATCGAAAATCACGAAAGGATGATCGAATAACAAGAGCAACAGCTTGAAACGGACACAGAAGTCGAATCTGCCGTCACACACTTCATCGTCTCACGGGACTGCGAGCTACGCGGATGATGATCGATCCCGATTGATTACCGAGTGTAAGGCATGCAGTTGTCTTGATTCTGATAAATGTGTCTACTGCGGCAATCGAATACGTGTGGCGTCCATAGCGGCGAACAAGACTGGAATCATAGACCCTTCAACGTCCAAACGCCGCTACACCAAAGTGCCCGTGGCACTCGGATGACTGGAATCATGAATTCTCTTGAGCGATCAATCTTGATGGTTGCTTGTTCTTGCATTTTCTTCTCCAGTGCGGGGAATCGTTTGATCTTTTCGGTCGATGTAACGTAACCATGATGTGGTGACTTCTGAGTGAGGATAAGAATCGATGAAGACGGAAGCCCGAGAGCTTGCCCAGGCACAAATCGATCTTTTTACCGACCGTGTCCGAGAGATTCGGGAGCGACTGCACGAGACGGTCGTGGGTCAGGACGAGACGATCGACCTGCTCCTCACATGTGCTCTGACCGGCTCGCATGCGTTGCTCGTCGGTGTGCCGGGGTTGGCGAAGACATTGATGGTCAAGGCACTTGCCTCAGCGTTTCATTGGAAGTTTGCTCGAATCCAGTTCACCCCCGACTTGATGCCTTCGGACATCACCGGGTACGAGCTATTGGGGCGGGAGAGTGAGGATGGCACGCCGCGGTTGACGTTTCGCCGGGGGCCGGTCTTCGCCAATCTGGTGCTGGCGGACGAGATCAATCGGGCCGCTCCGAAAACCCAGTCGGCGTTGTTGGAGGCGATGGCCGAACGGCATGTGACGGTCGGCGGCGAGACCCATCACCTGGATGAGCCGTTCGTGGTCGTCGCCACACAGAACCCGATCGAGCAGGAGGGAACGTATCCGTTGCCGGAGGCTCAGTTGGACCGGTTCATGATGGAGATTCGGATTCAATATCCGCAGCCGGCGGAGGAGAAGGACATCGTGATGCGCACGGCGGGCATCACACCGCCGCTCCCGGAGGCGGCCTTTGATCGAGAGACGTTTCTCCAATTGAGAAGTCTCGTCTGGGCCGTTCCGATTGCCGAGAATGTTGCGGAGTTCGCCGTCCGGCTGTGCGGGGCGACCCGGTCGGGAGAATCGAGTGCCGCCTCGTTCGCAGAGGATTATGTCGCCTGGGGGGCCGGTCCAAGAGGAGCCCAGAACCTGGCGATGGCTGCGAAGGCGCGGGCCTTGCTGAACGGTCGATCCGTGCCGACGGTTGACGATGTCCGCGAGGTCGCCGTGCCCGTGCTGCGGCATCGGATCGTCGTCAACCATCGTGCCATCGGAGACGGCGTCTCATCGGATGAC
>JAJDEJ010000175.1 GCA_029259815.1 Planctomycetaceae bacterium
CTCAAGGGGCGCAAAATCCGTGATGCCGAAATGAACGCCATCAAACTGAAACGCAATGCGTTCCACGGTGATTGGAACTATCAAATCGCCCCACGTAAGAACTAGAACTTCGATAGTTTATTTACGAACGCACCCTTAGTCGTTGTCTTCATTTTGTTGATGAGTGTGGTAACGTGGACTCGGGCGGTCTCCGCTTCGTCCAAGAAGCGAGACTCCGATAGCAGCTCTTTGGCTGAGAGTGGAGGAGGATGTTTGCGAACTTTCGTCAGGTTGATTTCTATCTGCCTGATCCTGATGAGCGCGCTGTCGTTTGTCGTTTTCCTTGCTCCCGCTGGCGCGAATGACGACCCCTTAGCAAAACAAAGCCTGTTGATTGGTGGTATTACATTCGCGGTGGTCGGCTCGCTTTTGTTTTTCTGGAGTCGAAAACGCGGCCCTCGCTAGTGAAGCACCGTTCCTCAACGCCGAAGACCCTGGCAACGTCTAGCTGACGAGTCGAGACTACCACGGGCTGCAAGATGTGTTTCCTGGGACGGATACGACCTTTCAACGTCCAAACGCCGCTACACCAAAGTGCCCGTGGCACGAGTCCTCCTTGCGGAGCGTTCTCACCAGAGCAGTTGGTTCGCACCGCGTGCCAAACTACTATGAACCGACTCATTTCTCTGCTCTCAGGCTTGATGGCAGTTACACGACGGAGCAACCCGATGAAGCGACATGGACTGGCAGGCACTGTGGTAACGATCGTTCTCTTTTCAGCTTCTGGCTCTCTCTTCGCGACCGCACCGGATTTAGAGGACTGGCCATTCTGGCGTGGGCCAAACTCGAATGGCGTGGCTGTAGCAAATCAGGATCCGCCCGTCGAGTGGAGTGCTGGTGAGAGTGTCGTCTGGAAGACGAAAGTGCCCGGTCGGGGTCATTCGTCGCCGACGGTGGTGGGTAATCGCATCTTTCTGGCGACAGCTGACGAGGCCAATCAAAAGCAGGGGGTTCTTGCGTTTGATCGTGAGACGGGCGAACGGTTGTGGATCACCGAAATCAGCTCGGGCGGGTTTCCTAAACAGCACAAGAAGAACACCCATGCAACAGGAACCATCGCCTGCGATGCAGAGCGGCTGTTCGTCACCTTTCACAGTCATAAGAAGATTACTCTCGCTGCACTGAGCGTGGATGGCGAGAAACTGTGGACGAAGGCTGTCGGTCCGTTCAACCCGCAGTTGTACGAGTACGGGTATGCCCCTTCGCCGATCCTGTATGGATCGACAGTGATCGTTGCTGCCGACTATGAGAAGGGGGGCTGGCTGATGGCACTGGATGGTACAACGGGAGAGGAAGTCTGGAAGACAAAACGACCCTCGATGCTCAGTTTCTCCTCACCCGTGGTGGCGGACGTTGCCGGTCGCGAGCAGTTACTCATCAGTGGTTGCGGCCTTGTGGCATCCTTTGATCCTCAGACAGGCAAACCTCTCTGGGATGTACAGGCAACGACCATGGCGACGTGCGGCACGATCGTCTGGGACGGCGATCGCGTGTTTGCCAGCGGCGGGTTCCCCAAGCCTGAGACCGTCTGCGTTAAGGCGGATGGCTCGAAAGAAATCGTGTGGAAGAACAATCAGAAGTGTTACGAGCAATCGATGATCGTCGCTGACGGTCACGTCTATTGTGTGACCGACAAAGGAGTCGCCTACTGCTGGCGGGGAAGTGATGGGCAAGAGATGTGGAAGGAACGACTCAGCGGCCCCATCTCCGCGTCCCCCGTGCTGGTGGGCGACACGATTTATCAGTCCAACGAGAAGGGGACGACCTATGTCTTCAAAGCGAATCCGGACAAGTTTGAAGAAGTCGCTGTCAATCGCCTCGGCGACGAGTCGTTCGCCTCGCCCGCTATTTGCAATGGGCGGATCTACCTGCGAGTCGCCGACACGAGCGGAAGCAAGCGGCAGGAGTATCTGTACTGCATCGGGAAATGATGTCAGGTTGCCTGCTCGTCAACCCACTCTGAGAGTTTGGCCTTGATCTCATCCCGGACGCTACGGAATTCAGCCATACGTTCTTCATTACTCCCCGTTGCGTAGGCGGGGTCGTCGAATGGCCAGTGCAGACGCTCAACGTCGCCAGGGAATGTCGGGCACTCCTTCTCAGCGGATGAGCAGACGCTGATGATCAAAGTGGGAGGCGTCCCGTTCGGGGGGAGAAACTCGTTGATGTGCTTGCTCGTCTGGGAAGAGATATCGATCCCCATCTCGGCCATCGCTTCGACGGCCAGAGGATGCACGAAGTCGGCGGGCTTCGCTCCTGCTGAGAGAGCCGTCATCTCCTCTCCGGCGAGATGCCTCAACAGCCCTTCGGCCATCTGCGAGCGACAGGAATTCCCAGTGCAGAGAAACAAAACTCGGCGTGGTGTCGGGTTCATATCTCACTCTCTCTGAAGTAGATGTGACGAGCCCCCGCTTGTGACCGACGACGGGCTTTCGGCATGAGGGTTGCTAATCTTGAGTCGTCATGTCAAAAAGGGGCAATTCCTTGTATGGCTGACACTTCATCATCAGCCGCAAGGGCAGAGTGCACAGTCTTTAGGCACAAACGCCCGATGTTCGTACAGCGTGAGTCGGACATGTGAGGCTGGACAGAATCGATCTTTGAAAGGTTGGAGGAGACGAGAGATGAGCGGCTTGGCAAAACTCGAGTATATTTGGTTGGACGGCTATCAGCCCACACAAAGTCTGAGAAGCAAGACCAAGGTCGTCAAGGACTTCGGTGGAAAGTTGGCAGACTGCCCCATGTGGGCATTCGATGGATCGTCGACCGAACAAGCACCTGGTGGGTCGTCGGACTGCCTGCTGCAGCCGGTCGCCTGCTACCCGGATCCGGATCGTCTGGGCGACGGCTATCTGGTCATGACTGAGGTGTTGAATCCGGATGGCACTCCCCATCGCAGCAACGGTCGTGCGACCATCGACGACGATGACGCGAACTTCTGGTTCGGCTTCGAGCAGGAGTACACGATTTGGGACACCGACATTAGCAAGCCGATCGGCTTCCCAACCGAAGGCTTTCCCGGTCCGCAGGGACCGTACTACTGCTCAGTCGGTCACGGCAAGGCTGTCGGTCGGCAGATTGTTGAGGAGCACCTCGAATACTGTCTGGAGGCTGGCATCAATGTCGAAGGTATCAATGCCGAGGTGATGATGGGACAGTGGGAATTCCAGGTCTTCGCCAAGGGAGCGAAGGACGCCGGCGATCAGACATGGGTCGCTCGTTACATCCTTGAACGAACCGCTGAGAAGCACGGCTTCTCCATCAACTGGGACCCGAAGCCGGTCCTGGGTGACTGGAACGGTTCCGGCATGCACGCGAACTTCTCGAATAGCGACATGCGGAGTTCGGGCAAGGAGTCATTCTTCCACGAAATCTGTTCTGCCTTCGAGCCGCGGATCAAGGAGCACATCGATGTGTATGGTGCGAACAACGATCAACGTCTGACCGGTCTGCACGAGACACAGTCGATCGACAAGTTCACCTATGGTGTCTCCGATCGCGGTGCCTCAATCCGCATTCCGCACAGCACGGTCGACGACGGCTGGAAAGGCCGCCTCGAAGACCGTCGCCCCGCGTCGAACGCCGATCCGTACATGGTGGCCTCCGCCATCATCGCGACGGTCAAGGGAGCTGCGGTGAAGGTTTAGTCCTCACCACAATTTGACAGACCGCACCCCGGATGCCGCTGGCGTCCGGGGTATTTTCGTCCCCCGCCGACGGCTCCGCCGTCGAACCGACAAAACTCGCGTACCCAATATCGAACGACGGCAGAGCCGTCGGCTTGGGAGACATGACCATTGCCTTCACGTCGCATGGCGATCGTCGGGCAGTTCGTGCTGCACTTCGCGGATGGCGTCGATCAAATCGAGTGCGGAGGAGTATCGCTCCTCCGGGTTTTTCGAAAGTGCTTTAAGAGCAATATTCTCCACCACCGAGGGGATATTTCGTTCCGGGGCCTGTTCGCGTGGCGGGATCGGATCTTCATTGATGATGCGGTCGAAGGTTTCACCGACTGTCCGTCCGCGGAACGGCTCCTTAAAGGCCAGCATCTCGTACAGCAGGACCCCCATGCTGAAGATGTCGGTTCGCTCGTCGATGTAGGGTTGGCCAAGGACTTGTTCGGGCGACATGTACAGCGGTGTTCCGGGTCGTTGGCCCATCATCGTCAGCGGCTCGTCGGGCAGTTCCGTCTGCTTGAGCATCTCGTGAGGCGACAGATCGGTCGGGTCTTCGAGATCGTCGTGCTGCCCCCATACTTTGGCGACTCCCCAATCGAGGAGAATCACCTCAGCAAAACGTCCGACCCAGATGTTCTCCGGTTTGATGTCCCGGTGGATCACCCCGTGATTGTGAGCATACGCGAGTGCAAGACTCGCACGACGGACAATGTCGAGCAGTGACATCAGCGGGTACTGGGCTTCCGTGTCTTCGTCGTGCAACGCGAGCCGCTTCATGATCTCGAAGAGGTTTTCACCGGCAATCCGCTTCATCGTGAAGTACAGATCACCGTTCTCGTCACGACCGACATCGTAAACGGGAACGGTGTTCGGATGTTGGAGTTGAGCGGTGACGCGGGCCTCCCTCAGAAAGCGACGACGCTCCTTCTTGTCGATCGCAAACTGGGGTAACAGCCGCTTCATAACGACGACACGCCCCGTCAGGATATCCCAACAGGAATGCAGTTGGGTCTTGCCGCTGCGTGTCATTTCCTGATAGTCGGTGTACCGCGCGGTCCCCATCGGGCAGGGGTCCGGCAGATCCGGGTCCGTCCCCGAGAGGATGATCTTGGGATAAGTGTGCCGTTCCTCGGGCATCGCTGCCTCCTGGTCATGACGAAAACCGCTTAGCCGCACATTTCAAATGTGCGGCTAAAGCACTCTGCAAATCAGCGTTTCGTGTTTGATCGGACGGTTTGTTTCACCGCGGAGACGCCGAGACGCGAAGGACGCGCGGAGAGGGGAGTGGTTGTTGATCACCATCAGGCATCGGTGATCGCAAGAATTGTCGTCTGATTTCAAACGATGTGCCTCTCTTTCAGTTCTCCGCGTGTTCTCTGTGTCTCCGCGCCTCCACGGTGAAAATAACGGGGGCAAACTCGATTGGTCTCCAACTGATTGGCAATGCTGATTTGCAAAGTACTCTCATTCGGTGCCATTGCTCGTCAGTCGTTGACGACTTTAAAGCCGTGCGCCTTCGCGTCTTTGCGAGACTTCGCCTCCCACTCGCGGGACACCTCGGGGTTCGGCTCGGTCGTGCCTTCGACATCACCCCGGATCCACTTCACCGCCGTGGCGATGGATGCCAGAAAAGCGGGATTCGTCCATGTCTCTTCACGGTGGCCGAGGTTGTTGAAGTAGATCTTGCCATCGCCCCATGACCGCACCCATGCGACAGGCACATGCATGCCGTGCTCCGCATTGACAGCATTCTTCGTTGGGCTGCCTTCATAGTCGAGGCTCATCAGCACGTGGACGTTCTCTGGTTTCCAGTGTGAGTACATGTAAATCTCATCCTGGATCTTGAACTCGTTACCGAACGGCTTTGCCACCGGATGATCTGGGTCATGCACGGCGAGCGTCACCTTGCTGCTGGAGCCCCACGGATGCCCGATAAAGGTGCCGCCGCAGATGTCCCAGTACCACGAGTGCTCAGGGTTGTCGGTCCGATACGTGTCTGCCGCAGAGTGGAAGCCGATCCAGCCGTGTCCTGCTTCTTTCAACCATTCATTGACGAAATAGTCCCGATCGGCGTCCATGATCGGTAACTCACCTGATGTGTAAAAAGCCACGATGTCGTAATTCTGGAGATTCTCCTTGGTGAAATCGGCCGCAACATCTTGTGTGCAGTCGCAGTCAAACAGCCCCGACTGTTGTCCGAGTTGGACCATCGCGATCTCCGCTGGTGCCAATTCGCCCGAGTCTTCTCCCTGACGTTTCACAGACCCGTGCACAAATCCATTACTCTGCGTGAGGAACAGGATTCGCTTCGGCGTCGACTTGTCAGCGGCTTCCAACGCGGGAGTCAGACACAAGAGAGCTGTGCACATCAGGACGAACACGGACAGAATGCGGGACATGAGTGGTTCCTCGATGGAGTGTTAATCAATAATCAGGTCCAAGAGCCGCCTGCTGGTGCCGAACGGTGCATGGCGTGTAGACGTTCAGTATGATACGGCTTGAAATCCACCGGAACAATCAAACACCTCGGACTCGTCCTCATTCAGCGTGTTGAGACCATGATGTCGAATTCACAGGAGTTGAACGTTATCGCCCGGGGACGTTTCGTCCGGCTGGTGGACGATCAGGGCTGGGAGTACGCCGAACGTGAGCGAGGAGAAGCTGTGGTCGCCGTTGTCGCGGTGACGGATGATCACGATCTGATCCTTACTGAGCAGTACCGTCCGGCCGTCAAACGGCGGGTGATCGACATCCCCGCGGGACTCGCGGGTGACACAGAGGACTTTGCAGGTGAGTCCCGGGCGGCAGCCGCTGGCCGGGAGTTGGAAGAGGAGACGGGGTACGTCGCTAACACGTTCAGAGAACTGAGCACCGTGCCGACGTCACCGGGACTCACGTCAGAAACTGTGACGATCTTTCTCGCAGACGGGCTGACGCAGAAGGGTCCGGGGGGCGGTGACGAATCGGAGTCGATCGTTGTCCACACGGTGTCACTCAGCGGACTTGCAGAGTGGCTCCGAGCCCGCGGGGACGAGTCGCTGTTGATCGACCCCAAAGTGTATGCTGGAGTCTGGTTGAGAGAGCAGGCAATTCGTACCGGCTGACACATCCCTCACCCTTGTGATCACGAATTCGATCTCAATCGGGAGTAAGACGTTGATTTTCAGAGTTCGACTCGCTGCTATCGTTGCCGTCACACTGGTTTGCGGGACACAACTTTCCGCAGACGACTGGGGCTCGTGGCGAGGTCGTGTTGTGCTGACGGGGGAATTGCCCACGGTCGCTCCTCTGGTGACCAAGGGCGACAAGACGGTGAAAGATGCTGTGTGTAATGCTCAGGACGTGCCCGACGATTCACTGCACGTTGACCCTGAGACGCGCGGCATCGCCAACGTGTTTGTGTTTCTCCGGCGGAAGCCGAAAGTCATCCATCCCGACCTTGTGGACAGTCATGAGCTGGAAGTCGTCTTCGACCAGAAGGCCTGCCGTTTCGCACCGCATGCCATGATCGTTCGGACGGATCAAATGGTCCTTGTCAAATCAGACGACTCGACGAATCACAACACGCACACGCATCCCACGTTTAACACTCCTGAGAACTTTCTGATCCAAGCCAACAATCGTGACGGCCTGCCACTCACGTTTCGACTCCCCGAGCCGAACCCGGTTAAAGTGACGTGCGATCTGCACCCCTGGATGCAGGCGTACTGGCTCGTTATTGACCATCCGTATGCAGCGGTGACGAATGCCAAGGGAGAGTTCACCATCGATCACCTCCCCACAGGCGAGCACAAGTTTCGCGTCTGGCATGAGCGGGCAGGGTGGATCAGTAAGTCACTCAAAGTTGAGATCACTGCTGGTCAGACGCTCGAACAACCGCCCATCGAAGTCAGAGTCGACGACGTTGCGAAAAACTGAATCAAAGCCGCTGCTGGACGAGTCATCTGATCATGCGAAATCAATTGGGATTCTTGCTTCAATTCGGCGCGCTCACGTTTCTCCCGTTACTCATTCTCTGGCAGCTGAACTTCGGCTTCAAACTCATTTACATGCCCATGCTCACGCTCGCAGGCGTGCTGGTGTTCTGGATTGGTCATCGCTTGCGGGACCCGGTCGAATGAATTTGCGTGGTCTCTGTTTTCGCTTGAGCCTTCGCATACTGGCATCCGTGGCGCTATCTCAGTGCTGCCTGCTGAGTGTTCTCGTGGGCGACGTCGGCGCGCAGGAGAACAACTCACCACTCCGAGAATCAGTCACTCTCGACGTTTCGTTGTTGGTCGCAAAACAGTTCGAAAACATCCGTGGCCTGATCGAACAGCAAGAGTGGAGTGAGGCGATCATCGCCCTTGATCGCATTACCGAAGACTTTTCTGATTCGCTCATCAACGTGGCTCCGGGTCGTTACCTCAACGCTCTCGACCATGCGCGCTTGCTGATCACCCAGTTGCCCGCAGCAGGATTGGAAATCTATCGAGCACAGATTGACGGATGGGCTCAGCGACAGTTCGAGGAGTCACTTGAATTGCGAGATGCGGACGGACTTCGTCATTTGCTCAAGGAGGCGTACGCCAGCAGTTGGGGTGACGAGGCGCTCTGGTTGTTAGGGGAGTGGCAGTGGGAAGACGGAAATCCCACAGCGGCGCGACAGACATGGTCGCAGTTGTTGCCGCTCACCAAGGCGCCAAAGAACCTCGGCTTCCTGACGTATCCCGATCCCAAGTACGCAACGGCCGAAGTCCAAACACGTCTCATCCTCTGCAGCATCGCAGAACAAGACATTGAGCGGGCGACCGGTGAGTTGAGGGACTTTGCGGATCAGTATCCAGCGGAGGAGGGCACGATTGCTGGTCGCCAGGGGACACTGAGTGAATTGCTCAGCGATTTGCTCCAGGATTCAAAAAAGTGGTCCTATCAGACGTCGCACTTGGATTGGTCGACGTTCGCCCACGACCATTCTCGAAACGGTGCGGTGAACTCTCAGCTCACGATCGGCGGGCCGCAGTGGATGTTGCCCTTGGCACCACTCACCATTCAACAGTGGGAACGAAAAAGCTCCGCCCTGGGCGAGACGGGCCCCTTGGGCAGATATCCAGTCATCTCAGGCGATGCTGTGTTCTTTCACAATGGCCAGTCGATTCGAGCCGTCCGCTTGTCTGACGGCAAGCCGCGTTGGCCGATCGATGCAGAGACCGACATCGGCGACATCTATCCGCCCTTTAAGGCCCTCGCACTGCGGCCGCTACTCCGTCCCACAGTCGGAGTGCCTCGGTACACGATGACGATCGATCAGGGAAGACTCTACGCGCTCACCGGTCCGTCAGTGCTGACTCTCCCCGAGGCGCGTCTGCGGCCTTCTCCCACACGACTTGTGTGCCTCGACATCGAAGAGGGTGAAGGCCTCCTCAAGTGGTTCATCACAGACGACGAACGATTGATTGACGGCTGGAGAATGACGGGCACCCCCGTGGCTGCGAGTGGTCGACTGTATGTGCCGGTGATGCGAACGGCCCCTCAACCCGAGCAGGCGGTCGCCTGCTTGTCCGCTGAGGATGGATCGATGATCTGGCAGCAGACGGTCTGTCAGGCGCTGGCCGAACCGCTGGCCGGTCGCGTCCAATTGGGTCATCAACTTCTGAGCCTCTCCGGAGACCGAGTCTTTTGCTCGACCGATCTTGGTGCGATCGCCGCATTGGATGCCCGCACAGGCGTGATCCGTTGGGTCGTCACATATCCCTCGGACCCGCCGTCTCCCACAGAGCGAAGCGAGGAGAGCCGGTTCGGTCTGTTGCCGCCGCTCATCAGCGAGGGGCGAGTCATCGTGAAACCGAACGACTCTGACCGTCTCATGGCGATTGATGTGCTGACCGGCGCCCCTGTGTGGAGCCGGTCGATGCCTTCCCGCATCGTCCATCTGCTGGGGATCTCGGGCAACAACCTGTTCGTCAGCGGTGACCAGTTGTGGTCCATCGACACCAGAACAGGGCAGACCAACTGGCGATTTGGCTATGACGATCCTGCGGGCTTCGGATACGGTCGCGGAGCAGTTGCGGGTGACCACATCTTCTGGCCCACCCATGAGTCACTCTTCACGATCGATCGTTTCAACGGTCGGGCCGTGGAGAGATATCCACTCACCGATGTCCTGGGAGTGAGTGGAGGACACATCGTCATTGCAGATGACCGGCTGCTCATTTCGGGCCCTGATCACCTCACCGCATTTCGACTTGCTCCAACCGGAACGTCTGCAGTTCAGCCTGAGGCTGTTCAGGCCGAGTCTGACTCGCCGAAGTAAACGCGGGCAGCCGTCTTGCGGAGCAGCCACTCTTTGTCAGACGGCGACACGAAATCGATTCTGTCCTGAATGAGCGCCAACGAATCCCCGTAAGTGTTCTCGCCGCTGAGTTGGTAAGGCAAATCACTCGCCCACATCAGCCGCTGTGGTCCGTAGGCGTCGTACAAGCGGCGGATCATCGGAATGAGGTCATCATACGGAGCCTGCTTCTTTCCAAATGCATAGAACGCAGACACCTTCACGTGTGTGTGTTTGTGTCTCGACAGCTTGGTGAGGTTCTTGAGATCCGCTGCACGAATCATGCCGTCGACACCAATCCTCGCGAAGTGGTCGATGACGACAGGCGTGTCGGGATACTGTTCGCACATCTCGTCTGCCATTGGCAGGTGCTCCGGGTTGATGAGCGGGCAGATGGTCAGACCGTTCTGACCGGCATGCTGCCACATGGTGCGAACGCCCTGGCTGTCGGTCCACGACGTGCTTCCATCTTCGTCCGGCGTGATACGAAACGCGCTGGCTCCCTGTTGTTGCAGCCGAGACATTTCGGTTGCAACATCACTCTTCGTCGCATCAACACAGGCAACCGCCGTGAACACTCCGGGGTACTTCTCCATCGAGTCGAGCATGTACGAATTGTCGACCCCATGAAACGGCCGATGCTGAATGAGCACAACCCGCGTCACGCCATGAGGCCGTACGAGTTCCAGCAGCTCCTCCGTCGTGAAGCTCGGCGGACTCAGATCGTCGAGCGTCTTCCCCTTCGCCAACGGATACGCCTTGATGTCCCGCGTCCAGATGTGCGAATGAGCGTCAATGATGCCTTCGTCCGATAGCTGATCTTCGTCAGCTTCAACCACATGACCAAGGCATGCAATGGTTGCTGTGGTGCCGACTGTTGCCAGAAACTCTCGACGTGTCTGAGTCATCTCGACTTCTCCCGAGTGTGATAGGTTTGCGGTTTGCCATCGGTACCGATTTGTACGGTGAAGCTCTCACCATCTGAGGCGACGGACGCCTTCACCCACACGCCTTCGCAGTTGACGGTCGGCTCGCTGTTGGCGATGAACTCCTTGGGCGCTTGTGCGTCGTCAGCAAGGTTGACGTTGCGGTGGAGTTGATACCAGTGTCTGAGTGACTCCACACTCTTGAGAGTCGCGATTGTCTGTTCGTGGCCCCCCTTGGTGGGACCGTTACACATCACAGCGACGGTCGGGTCAATCGCGTGGACAAGGACCGGGTTGCTGCTGGTCGGCAGTCCGTGATGCGTGACCATGAACAGATCGACCGTGCCCAGCGGGTTCTTGGGAGTAACCAATTCGGCTTCAACGTTCCAGGTGAGATCGCCGCAAGTGAGATACTTGAAGTCTCCGAAGGTGAAGAGCAGACTCACGCTCGCCGCGTTGTCAGACGTGTCTTCGGGCATCGGTTCGTGCTTGTCTGCGTGTGGGTTGGGCGTCCCCCTGTTGGCGATCACCTTCCGGCTGGCAGTCACGACGTCAACGCTCAGCGGTGTGTTCGGAGAATCGAGATTGAACGAATCACCGGCCCGGAGGGTGCTTGAGTCATTCTGCGATGCGGCCCGGTAGTCGGCGATGCGGATCTCAAAGTCTTTGTCCTCCTGCAACGCATCCGGAATGCCTCGATCCCAGAACTGGCCGATGGGGATCTCCGCGGCGAGTGCAGCATGATTGCCATAGTGATCCAGATGCCAGTGGGAGACGACCGCGTGATCGATCCTCTTCAGCCCGGCCACATTTCGGACGACATCCAGAATACGATCACGGTCGCGGCCGTTGTTGTCCGGGTAGCCGGAGTCAATCAGGATCGACTCATTTGTCGGTGTGACGATCAGATTCGCTGCGCCCCCTTCGACGTCGATGAAGTAGATGTCCAAACGCCCGTCTGCCTCCCCGGCACACAACCCATGTCTGACACTCAATCCAGCCAGGGCGACCAGACAACACAAGGTGAAGCATCTCATGATTCGCATCGGTGGACTTTCTGCCTGACGGAGGTCTACGAAATGGGGGGTGGGTCCGGGGTGATCACGGGAGTTGTTTTTGCAGGCGGAGGAACCTGACTGCCAGCGCTGTTGGGAGCCGGCGGTGCCTGCATCACATCAGCGAACTTCTCATGAGACAAGGCAGCCAGTTCATGATTAAAGATTTTCACCAGTGCATGCAAACACGACGCGACAATCGGTCCGATGAACATGCCCCACAGCCCCATCGTCTGCAGGCCACCCAGGACGCTGATGAAGGCCAGGAGTGGATGCAGTTTGGTGTTCGAGTTGAGGATGTAGGTCCGCACGACGTTGTCCAGCATGCCGACAAAGATCGCACCGTACAGAGCGAGCAGCAGGGCTTGAATCCAGTGGCCATTCCAGAGCAGCCACAACGAGCACGGACCCCACACCAGCCATGTCCCCATCAGAGGCACTAGCGAACTCAAGACGGACAATGCGAGCAGGACGAGCAGATGATCGAACTTGAACACCCAGAGTGCCGCGACCGTCGCAATCCCCTGCACAAGGCCGGCGAAGAATGTCGCCATCACGACTGAACGGACGACGGTCGCGAACTGATCGAGCATATGCCGCTGATACTCAGCATGGACCGGAATCAGCTTCTCGGTCGCATCGAGCAGCGTTGTGCCGTCCGCAAGAAAGTAATACAGAGCGATCACAAACACCAGAAAAGACACAATTGCAGAGACAACCGCAGCAATCGAACTCGACAGAAAGTCGAATGTCTCTCCCCCCAATGAACGACCTGCGAGGTGCTCCAATGACGTCCGCAGACGTTCTCCAACTTGCTTGCGAATCTTCAACGGCGTGAATCGGACTTCGTCCAGATCGCCTTCGAGAATCGCTTCAGCGTCGGCTCCGTCCTCGGAGGGCAGGGGAGCATCCCTGATCTCAATGGGGACTTCAGCCTCGACCTGCCGATCCGCAGGATCTTCAACGGGCATTTCCTCAGAATCAACGGCGGGTGCCTCACCGTCTAACGTCTCACCATCTGGGTCAATCTCATCCGGCTCTCCGTCATCGAAACGACTCTCACTCAGCCTCGCGTTGAGGAAATCGGAAACTACCTGCAAGGGGGCATCGGTCTTGTCACGGAAGGTTTTCGTCCAGTCACGATCCGTCAGTCGCGTGGCCACGACGAACAATTGCAGCGATGCCAGCACCGTCGCGATCGTGACGGGGATCATGATGCTGGCCATGATCGTCCCGGTCGTTAGACCAGCCGCCAAACGCACTCGATGGTTGGTGCGATCGATGAAGTATCGAAACAGGGGCTGCGAGAGAATCGTAAACACTCCCGCCAGAAACAATGGCAGGATGAACGGCGCGAGCACCTGGAAGAATGTCAGCCCGAGGATGACGATCAGCGTCAGCAGGACGGACAGCGAGACAATGCGAACCATATAACCCTCTGCGGATGGATTCTCGACGGACGCCAGTGTAACGTCTGCAACGGAGAATGGGACCGCTCGGATCACGACACTTTCGAGAACAGCCGCACGATCATGGATCAACTTGCCCCGCGCTTCATCAGTTTTTGTGGCCTGTTTGTGATGGTCTTACTCGCATGGCTGATGAGCAGTGACCGGTGGAAGATCAGCCTGCGGATCGTCATTGGGGGCCTACTGTTGCAGATGGGGTTCGCCTTGTTCATTCTCAAAACACGTCTCGGCAAAGTGATCTTCCAAGCGATGGGCGACTTCTTCACCGGTCTTCTCAACTATGTTGATGCCGGGTCCGAATTCGTGTTCGGTGCGGTCTATGCCGAGCACTTCTTCGCCTTCAAGGTGCTGCCCACGATCGTGTTCTTCAGTTCGCTGATGGCGATCCTTTATCACTTGGGCATCGTGCAGAAGGTCGTGTCGTTCTTCGCACACATCATGCAGTACGTACTGGGAACGAGCGGAGCCGAGAGCCTTTCCGCAGCGGCCAACATCTTTGTGGGTCAGACAGAAGCACCGCTCGTTGTCAGACCGTACGTCGACAGCATGACGCAGTCTGAGTTAATGGCCGTCATGGTCGGCGGTTTTGCGACGATCGCAGGCGGTGTCCTCGCAGCGTACGTTGGCATGGGCGTTGATGCGGGACACCTCATGACGGCATCCGTCATCTCAGCTCCGGCAGCGCTGCTCATCGCGAAGGTCATGCAACCGGAAGTCGAGCAACCGAAGACACTCGGACACGTCGCGGTCGATGTCGAGGCGGCCACCACCAACATTGTCGAAGCGGCAGCCGCTGGTGCGACCGACGGCATGAAACTCGCCATCAACGTTGCCGCCATGCTGATCGCATTCCTGGCACTGATCGCCATGGGTGACGCCATCATCGGCTGGGTGGGTAACTGGTTCGGACAGGAGTGGACCATCGCCAAACTCCTCGGTTACGCCTTTGCCCCACTCGCCTGGATCATGGGCATCGAATCGAAGGACTGTTTCGCGGCTGGTGAGTTGCTGGGCCTCAAGATGGTCGCTACCGAATTCGTCGCGTACCTCAAATTCGGGGAATGGCTGCAACCTGATTCGCCGGTTCAACTCTCCGAGCGATCAAAGGTCATCATGACTTATGCTCTCTCCGGATTCGCTAACTTCGGCTCAATCGGCATCCAAATCGGAGGTATCGGCGGCATCGCTCCGGACCGCAGGGCCGATCTGGCGCGACTCGGATTTCGAGCCATGCTCGGCGGCACCCTCGCCTGCTGCATGACGGCGTGCGTCGCCGGCGTGCTTGTGTAATAGGCGAGCGGGGAGTGTCAACCCAATCACGTTCGGCACGGAATTTGCGCTGGGGGTTCTGGTGGGGTGGTTTCCTGTCAGGATGGCGGTATGACTGAACGAGATCAGCAGAAGAAGTTGGTTGTCAAAGGGCTGCGGCAGCTCAAGCAGGTGAGCCGGCTCT
>JAJDEJ010000176.1 GCA_029259815.1 Planctomycetaceae bacterium
CGGCGTGTCGGCCGTCGCCAGCCAAAACGTCCTCTGCCGCTCGACCTCCCGCCGTCCCATCCCCATCGCAAACCCTCCTGATTCGACAACCAACGAGCCCCAAATCTAACACCCGCGTCAAGGGCGTCTTTCAACGGGCTGCTAATCGAGCAGGGAACTGGATTGCCGAAGGCTTTCTTGTTGACCTTGCTGGGAGCCACGGTGTCGTTGGCTTGGGTCTATGTCCGGCGAGACTATTACGGACTGGCTCTTCCCCAACGTCCCTTATCAGACAGGCATCCGTTCCTGAAGCCATCAGGGAGCGTGGGGCTGACGTGTGGTGTCATTGGAGCGGTCCTGATCGTCGCCAATCTGTGTTATCTCGTGAGACGTTCTGTTGTCGGCCGTTGGATTCCCGGCACCTTGCAAGCGTGGATGACATCGCATGTGGGGACAGGCATGCTCTCGCTGCTGTTGATCATCGTGCATAGTGACATGGCTCCCCGGGACACGGTCGGCGGACACGCGCTCGTGGTCATGACCGGCGATATGGGCGATATCTCGACTCATTCGTGCCCCGGATGGCCAACGGTCGAGAGTTGCAACTCGATGAAATCAACCAGATGGTGGCGACATGCGGCCGTCGCTCCGCGACTGAAAACAGGCGAACGACATCCGGCTGGGAGTCAGACAGGAAATCGGACTGTAATAAATCCCACGTCACTCGCGGCGATCCGACTGTCCGCCGGTGGGACTCTCCGTCAGCTCGTCCAAGTCGACCAGCCCGCCCGTGTCGAAGTCGAGATCAGCCACGTCCACCTTCCCGGAGATCAGCTTGGGGAGGAGCAGGTCACGGGTTTCACGAATCGCTGCATTCTTCCGATTGAGAACAAGGATTGCATCGACCATCGGTGATGCCAATTCTCCAAATCTATCGCGAATGTCGATGGGTGGGATCGGGACAACCATCTTGCCTGTTTGAACTGGGCTAAGATTCTGTTGAGCCACGCCATTGGCAAGCTGTTCGAGACGTTCGCGGATGCTCATACTCCTGAACATCCAATACACGAGCGGACTGTCTGTTTCTCGATGTGGCTGAAGTCTTGCTGACATGCTTCGGTCATTGCGACGATGAGAGACCCTTTGCGCAAGAGATACTCATCGTCAAACTCGCCAGTAAAGAACTTCTCCTTTGTCTTGAGCTTGAACCCACCTTCGTCCTTGAAGTTTCCAGGAGTCAGAAGGATGAACTCACCTTGAGTATCAAAGAATTTCCCGTCAAAGGCGAAGCCATGTTTTACCGAGAAGAGTTAATTCATCGTCAACTCGTGCCAAGTTTGAGATGTCATGTTGCGGCCTCCAGCAGCTTCGCGACGTCCTCCGCGATGCAGTCTTCCAGTTCCCGCGCCTCCGCGTTCAGCACTTCCAGTTCTTCGTTGAGTTCTTCCAGTCGTTCGGACAAGACGAAGTCGTCCGCTTCCCGTTCGGCCACGCCGACGTAGCGGCCCGGGTTGAGGCTCCAGCCCTGCTGTTCGATCTCCGACAGCGTCGCCACCTTGCACAGACCGGCCACGTCGGCGTAGGTGCCGTTCGGGAACGTCTCGCTCAGCGACGGTTCATCGCCTGGCTGTTCTTCGTCTGTGTTGTCTTCATCGGGACCGGCGATCTGTTCCGGCTCCTCACCCCGGTACAGCCGCACGATGTGGGCGAGGTACTCGATCTGCCTGGGCGAGAACTTGCGGTGGGCCCGGTCGACCTGTTTGAAGGTGTGCCGCGCGTCGATGAACAGCACGGTGTTCTGCCCCCTCACCCCGGCCCTCTCCCCCACAGGGGAGAGGGAGGAATTGGTGTCCGGCCCCCTTGTATGTTGAATGAGTGTCCATCTCAACATCTGACGGACACTCATTCAACATACAAGGGGTCGGCGCGGATGGAAGCGTTGGGAATCAACCCCACCGGCGCCCTTCACCCTGCTTCCGGCGCTCCGCTTGAAGGCTGCTCCTCTCCCTCAAGGGGAGAGGGGCGTCTTCTGCCCCCACCATTCAGCAGATGCGCTCAAGCAATCGCGGCACTGGATGCTCAACTGAGGCTGGGGTGTCGACAATTCTCGGCCAGATTCGTGGTGATCTCAAACGCCGTTGTGCCCAAAGTCGCCGGCTCATCGGGTTGTCGGCAGGTCGACAAGTGTGTCCCGCTGCATTGCGGCCCAGGCAAACCACAAGGCATACATCCAGTGGACTCCCTCTTCCGCCTCGACGACTCGGAGGCTCTTTGCCTCAGGATTGAAAGAGATCGTCAGCGAGAGTCCATCGATCTGATCATCAATCTGTTGGCGAGTCGTTGAGAAGGATGACACTGGATACGCCTTTGCTCCGCCGCGTTCAGTCCAGACTCCCAACACGGGGACTTTGGGCGGCAGACGATTGTCGTGATGGTTGACCGGAAACATCAATCGATCAGTCTGAAAGTATGCTGAATAGGCAGAACGGCTGTAGTCTCTCGAAAAACCTGTTTGGTCGGAGAGGACGAGCGTGTTGGGGTAGCGGGATGCCCAGTCCTCCCATGTCGTCAACTGCAATGGAAGCGTTGCCAGAGGCTGATCTGCGCCGGCCCCGGAGATGCCGGTTGTCATGATTTGCGACCACAGACTTTCCGGCTGCCCCCCGCGGTCATACATCAGCACGTTGCTGTTGTAGAGCAACCCCGAGACACCGAACTCACGCTCCCCGAGTGGCGTCCGGCGATCGAAGACCACGGCTGAATCACACAGGGGACAATAGGTGACGGCGATGGGCACGTCGCCAAATCGATCATTGACGATCTCGTGGTAGTTGAGAATCCGTAACGGATAGGCTCGGGCAATCTCTCCATCGGTCACGCCGATCACCCTGTCTCGTGGTTGTAAGAAGGAGGCCTGACGCGCGGTGGTGAACTTGGGCTGGGAGACCGCTGGGATACCATCCTTCGGCGGTCCACCCGATCGAATCTCACCAGCCGGCACGCGTACATTGCGAAGGTCAAAAGAACCAGATGATTGCGGCAACTGGGCGACAACCTTCTTCGCGAGACTGCTGCGAGAACCAGGGTCCGATGAATCCCATCCCTCGGTCTGTTGTTGTCCACGAATCCACCACAGCCCGATGATGAGACTGATGCCGACAAGGGGGATGAGTCCACGAAGGATTAAGCGACGTCGAGACTTGGGACTCTGTGGTGGATCGCTAGCGAGGGGGGTGACGTGACTCATGTGTTGTCCTCCATGTGGACGCATTTCGGGATTGGCTGAACGTTCCCCTGACTCTTCCCCGACGGTAATCCCAAGTCTTTGTTTGATCTGTAAGCCGCCGCACAAAGGCTCTGGCCGGTCGGGAGACCAATCACTCACGACTCCTGCTGACAACGGGGACCTGCATTCGGTCATACGAATCGTTCAGGAGTGATGCAGATTGGCAGTCCTGTGGATGATCGCGATGCAGAAATTTCTCGCGCACCTGCCAAATAGTGAGGTACGGTTTCGAATCGGGCATTCTGGTTCTCGAATCACATGAGGAAGAGCAGTCCGATGATGCGAAAACTTGCGACTCCCCCGGAGCAAACTCGTCGCGGAGCTGTGCTCGTGCTGATTGCACTGGCACTTCCGGTCGTATTGATCCTGTGCTTCATGTCGGTCAATACAGCCTACATGCTGTTGCTAAGAACCGAACTGCGGGTCGCAACCGATGCGGCAGCCAGGGCGGCTGGTTCCACGCTGGCAGCGACCGACGATCAAACACTCGCCACCAATGCCGCGAAGGACATCGCTCTGTTGAACGAAGTCGGAGGCACGGGGCTCGTGCTCACTGATCCGGACATCGAGTTTGGCGGGTCATCTCAGGTCAATCCTGGCAATCCCTACACATTCACCGTGGACGCCACCCCGACAAACGCAACGCGTGTCAACGCAGCCCTTGCGAACCAAGATTTGTTCGCCAGTGGCCTGTTCGACGCCTCCACCTTCAATGCCGCTCAGTCGGCAACAGCCACGCACGCAAACGTCGACATCTGCCTCGTCCTCGACCGCAGTAGTTCGATGAAACTGTACACGTGGGAGAATCTTCCGCTGTTGCCGGGCGGTGACCCTCGGAAGTGTCTTCCCCCGCAACCAGGCTCGCGCTGGCTGGCCCTCGACGCAGCAGTGACCGAATTCGTGAATGTCCTCGCCACCACGCCTGCCGTCGAACACGTCGCTGTCGTGACCTACAGCAGCGACTATTTCATGTCGTGCACGCCAACAGTGACCAACACCGCCGCAACGATCGACGGTGATCTCAACGTCGACCTGACAACAGTCACCAACGCGATGACAAATCGATCAGGGACCGTCTGGGGCGGGATGACCGAGATTCACTCCGGGATTCTCGCAGGGACTGCCGTCTTGACTGGCCCATCTGCGCGTGCGAACGCCCGCAAAGTCATGATCGTCCTTACCGACGGCAACTACACCGCTGATGACCCCGTACCTTACGCCACCGACACAGCCGCATTAGGCATCCGCGTGCACGCGATCACCTTCAGCGACGGAGCCAACCAGACAGCCATGCAGGATGTCGCTGCGGAGGGGACCGGCGATTTCTATCACGCCCCCGACCAGGCCACGCTCGAGGACGTCTTCCGCACGCTGGCCGCGACACCCGTCTTCCTGACGGACTAACGCAGCCAACGATCGTTTTCACCAGACGCCCACACACTTCAACCTGTTCGAGAAAGCCATGTCATCGAAGCCCGCACACCGTCGATCCCGGATGTTCGTTGATTCGAGCCTGCAAGGAAGCCTGATTCGCCGCCTCCTGATGCACTGGGTCACGTTCGTCGCAGTCGGCACGGTGATCGCCTGTGCTTTGCGCTGGATGACTCATCCGACCGTACCGCTCAGCAGTCAAGCCGGCGAGATGTTCGCACAGTTCGGCCCGTTCCTCATCACGATGCTCGCGATGCTGCCGA
Source organism: Planctomycetaceae bacterium (assembly GCA_029259815.1). Taxonomy (GTDB): domain Bacteria; phylum Planctomycetota; class Planctomycetia; order Planctomycetales; family Planctomycetaceae; genus JAHBXU01. The sequence goes on from JAJDEJ010000176.1 coordinate 4,960, forward strand.
TCTTCGTGCTCGACACCATCAAACTCACGAACCGCTTCGCCGGTCCGTTCGTCCGCTTCCGTCAGAACCTCGTCTCACTCCGCGGCGGGCAGTCCGACCGAGTCACGTTTCGTGGCGGCGACTTCTGGCATGACACGGAAGACGACCTGAATGCCATCATCGACGAACTCGCATCGCTTCGGAAAGAAGTGGTCGAACTTCGCGGCAACGTCGTTCAGACGTCGTCATCCGGTGGCCCCGCAGACGCGGACATCTCGGAACTTGCAGCGACGTCTCCCGAACTGGACGTCATGACTCCCACTGCTGACGGAGGTGCCGCGTGATTCGCCGTGTGTCCAATCGTGATGTGTCGACACGTCGCGGAATCGCTGCCGTCGAGTTCGCCGTCTGTCTGCCCGTGCTGGTGCTGGTGGTCTTCGCCAGCATCGAAGCCTGCACGATGGTCTTCCTCAAGGAAGCCCTGACGATGACCGCCTACGAAGGGAGTCGCGTCGCCCTCACACCGGGGATGACCTCCGCCGATGTGACAAACGCATGTCAGCAGATTCTCACTGCCAGGAACATCTCCAGTGCCACGATCTCCGTGGTTCCCAACAATCTCTCGACCATCCCCGCCGGCGACCCGATCGCCATCACCGTCACCGCCCCCTGCAGCGCGAACGCCGTGATGCCCGTCTGGTTTTACGGCGGCACCTCGTTGAACGGCGCAGCTGTCGTGATGAAGGAGTACTAATCATGATCCGTCGTCACTTTCCCCCAAAGCCCGCGTCCCGCCGAGGCGCCGTCACGGTCGAGATGGCCTTTGTGCTGCCGATCCTGTTCTCGGTGATCTTGGGTGCGGTCGAATTCTCACGGCTAAACATGCTCAAGCATCTCGCCGGCGTTGCTGCCTACGAAGGCGCTCGGAGTGGGATGTGCGTGGGGAACACGAGCGCCGATGCCACCACCCGAGCGACACAAATTCTGAACGCCGGCAGGGTCGTCAACCCGCTGATCACCGTCACCCCAACGACCATTCTTGACACGACGACCAACATACAGGTCGACATCTCGATCCCCGTCGCCGGCAACTTCTGGCTGGTTCCCACATATGTGACCAGCGCCGTCACCGGCACCTGCACACTCGCCACCGAACGCCCCGGCAGTTGAATGTCAACCGTCTATCTCAATTTGAGGTCAACGAGCGTGCCATCCAGCGGCTTGGTCGAGACACCCGCTTTGACAGCGTTATCCGGGTTGACCGCTTTGAACTCAAACAACTTGACGAACGCACCGACCACCAGCCCCACCTCCAACTGTCCGAGATGCTTCCCTGGACAAACTCTGGCTCCGTGACCAAACCCGAAGTGCAGCATCTCCTTCGATGACCGCTTCTGCTCTGTCAGCCATTCCCATCGCTCGGGAACGAAATTCTCTGCGGGAAAGCCCGAAGCTTCTACCCCCCAATGATCGTCGTGACGATTGGCATGCCACACGTCGAGGAGAATGTGCGTCCCACACGGGATGACCATCGTTCTTCCATCCGCCATCTCGATGCTCGTGTCCGCACTCGCTTGTCGTGGCAGGAAGTACAGCGAAGGTGTCAGCCGCAGCGTCTCGTCCAATACACGGCGAAAGTAAACTGCCTGATCCAAACTCTCAGGCGAGTAGTCGTCAATGTCCTTCACTTCCTCGAATACCTTTTCCTGAGCCGGAAGATTCCTGGCCAGATGCGAGATGGCCCACGTCGCATAGGACGTCGTCGCCTCCAGAGCACCGGCGAGAAAGACCTTGATATTGCTCCGCAGTACCTCGTCAGAAGCGTCCGACTTGAACTGCTTCCACAGTCCTCTCCCGGACAACCTCGCAGCAAGGACGATGTCCGTCAATTCCTCGAAGCGTGCGAAGTCGGTTTCCGCTTGGGCAAACCGCTGACTGACGCCGGCCAACATCCAGAGGGGGATGCCCAGCCGGTTAGTCACCGTGTCCCGCACGATATGATCGATGATCCGTTCCAGGGCAGGGATGTGCACATTTCTCAAATCGTCATACGCCACTTCCGCACCGAAGAAGCAGTTGACCAGCATCTCCAGCATCAATGCCTTCACCTCCGGCTCGACCTCGATGCGCAGCTCACTCTGCCCGGTCGACTCAAGATGCTCCTGCAACACAGCTAACCGTTGTTCAACCGTCTTGCGAAACGTCTCTGCAAACTCGCCGAAGATCTCCGGTTGATAAAGGGCCGTCTTCCCGAATGGAGCCGCTCCCAGCTTCTTCTGCCGCCGCCAGATTGGACCGTTGGAAAATAACAACGTGTCCTTACCTGTCGCGCGGGCGATCCCGGTCGACGGCAGCGTATCCCGGTCGAACTGCCCCTCACGATCGCCGGTCGCAGTCAGAATGGCGCGGATGACTCCCGGATCACGCGTGACCAGCACGGGCGGAAACCCGGGAAAGTCGACATAACGGTTGTGTCGTCCCGCCCCGGTCTCATTCTCCGCTCCCCAGAAGTACGTCTCCAGAATCGTGATCGGCTGCTCAAAGTTCCACGGATGAGGAAAGGGCAACGCAGGACGTCCTCGTCGACGCATGAACCACGACAGCCGCGACGGCAAACAGTCCCCACCGAAAGGGTTTCGTCGCAACACTTGCTGCGGCAGGCGAATGATTCGATGCGACAGTGACGACATGCGTTTTTCTCAGGAGGCGATGTGTGTTCTGCCGACAAACCACAGGCGAAGTTACGACCGGAATACAACGACCGTTTCCTCACAAACTTTTGTCGAGGCACTCTCCACGGCGTCACCACTCTCAATCGACACCGGGAGACCGTCAGATCAGCACCGGCTTGTCCAGTTGTCGTCGTGCGACGGCGAACTGTCCCGCGTGCATCATGGGATGCGAGGCGACAAGATTGAACACGTCCCCTTGTGTCGGGAACATCTTGCGAAAGTGCTCTGCACTCGGCTGATCGAAGTCCGCGTCCGGATACTCCTCCAGCGCCGCCCGCGTCGCCGCCCTCACCGCATCGTACAGCGAGAGATACTCCTCCTTCGAGCGAAACGCCGACGCGTCATCACTCTCGCACGTCTCCTTCGAATGCGCTTCCGCAAACCCCTCCGGCAACTCAACCTTGGCATTGGCGCCCAACCCTTGCAACAGTCCGACCTCCGAGCTGATCAGATGCCCCAACTGCCATGCCAGATGATTACACCCCTCTGCGGGTCGCGTCATCAAATCCGCATCACTCAGATCACTGATGTAGGTCTTCAGTACCAAATCACTCATGTTCATCGAGGACCGGATCGCATCTTTGGTATTCATGGCAGTCTCGCTTTGTTGGTTGGGAAGGCGCTCGAAGTAACGATTGTCCGAGGGTCGTATGATATCAGACGACTCACACACGGACATCCATCTGGTACTCCAGAGCCGACCATTTCCTGGGGTGCCAGACTTGCATCGCGAAGCAGGCCAAGCATGTCATGGGAGAGCACGGAACATGGCACCTGACCCACGTTGAATGAAGCAGTTTCAAATCCACTTTTTTAGGGTGGCAGGGTCAGAAGCGCAGCGGATGGCCCTGCAATCACCGAACGATGATCGACGTCCGATATGTCAACCTCGGTTCGGATCAGACGAGAGAGTGTGAGTATCCGAACCAGGTGAAGTAGCCTCCGATGGTCAGACTCATGAGCAGCACGATCCAGAGGAATCCGGCTTGGCCGATCATCTGGGCCTTTTGGGCGACCAAGTGAGGAAACAGGATGAGCAGGCTCGTCTTCAGGATCATTCCCCAGGCGATCAGACGAAAGAGGATGGCTGCCACGCTGGACGTGTCTTCGTACGTGTTCACGATCGCCAGAGCCGTCATCAGCATGGCGATGGGAAACAGCGAGAAGGAGACCGTTTGTGACTCCTCCTGCAGACGGTCGAGCATCGTCAAAAAGTGTTGGCGATCAATCAGCAATGAGATCCCGCGCAGCAGTAACACGGGACCAACAACTCGGGCCAGCAGAACGGTCATTTCCATCGTGAGCCTCGCTCGGAGAAGATGCTCTCTCCCGATTTGGGAGGGGAGGATGCACCACAGAGATCGTGGAGTTCACGGACTCCCCGTCCGAGCGCAGTCTCGCGATGAATGTTACGGATGCAAAGCTCGCGCAACACCGAATCGCCGGCGAAGAGCAGGTCGCCGGACAGATCCTGGATGACTGTGGTGGCCATTGTCGGTTGACTGGCCACTGAAAAAGAAAAGTGGACCGCGCGGTCCGAAGGGCGAGAGAGTGAGGTTGCCAGGCGATACGGCCAGACCCGCTCACTTGCCTGTGGTTGCAACCAGTGCTCTGCCGGTGCCGAATCACCGCACAGAGAGGCCGACAAGCCAACGGATGGACCTCGGAAGCATGCTTCACAGGTCGATAGCAAACTCACCTCTCTCTGAACCTATGCCCAACGGTTGCGCCGGTTGCCATGCTTCAATCGCGAAGCAGTGTGGCGTTCCATGGCACCCGGTCTTTCATTTTCTACCGCAGAGGACGCAGAGAGCGCGGAGGGCTTTGACTGTCAGTCTCCTTGCTGCGGAACTTGGACCCTCCGCGTCCTCTGCGGTAAGTTGATTTCTTCCACACTCCCTCCAGCGGGTGCCATGCCCACATCGCGCAGCAGAGTGAGCATGTGACCGGAAAACTCTGAACATGGCACCCGGCCGTCAATCAACTTCCCGGCTCATCCAGTACCCCGGTTCTCGCTTCGCATGCGCGACGGCCAGAATATCGACGGCGTCGTCACTTTCAAGGTACACGATGAGATACGGATACCGCTTGAGTTTGTAGAACCGATACGGCTTCGCATAGTACGGGTAGATCGAAGGCGACTCAGCGACGGCATCGTAGCCAGCACGAAGCTCACGCAGGAATCCGTCGGCCGCTTCCTGCCGTTTGCTCGCATACCACCGTCGTGCTTCCGTGGCCTCACTGATGGCCTCGGGATGAAATGAGAGCGGCTTACTCATCCGGCCCGGCGATCTGCCGCCACGCTTCCTCATACGGCACGCCAGTGACAGTCCCATCGTCGACGTCAGCCGCCCGTCGATCCAACTCAGCGATCCACGCCGCCTTGACCTCCTTCGGCGTCGCCGCCGTGTCAGCATCATCAAGACTCTGAATGAGGCACCCCGCCAATTCGGAGCGTTGTTCTTCCGGCAATGCCATCAAACGTTGCAGCAGACTCGGATCAACAGTTGTCGGCATTTCTGGATCTCCACAAGGAACCATCACAGTTTACAGCGATAACTCACGGCTGGCCAGATCCGTCGGGTGGCCCAGCCATTTGGCTGGGTGCCGCAGGCACAAGAGGCTTCTCACTCACGCATCGAAACCGGATTCGAGGTTCGCAATCTAAGTGCAAGGCATCTTGTCGCGCCGCGACCCGGCCATCTGGCCGGGCCACCCTGCGTTCCATGGCACCCGGCCTTTCATTTTCTACCGCAGAGGACGCAGAGAGCGCGGAGGGCTTTGACTGTCAGTCTCCTTGCTGGGGAACTTGGACCCTCCGCGTTCCTCCGCGTCCTCTGCGGTGAGTTTCTTTCTTCCACACTCCCTCCAGTGGGTGCCATGCTCACATCGTCAGCAAGGGTGAGCATGTGAGGGGAAATCGCTGATGATGGCACCCGGCACAGCATTCAGTCCAAGTCAATCGGCATCTTTATAGGAATTGATGAAGAGCAATTCTTCGCGAATCTCGTCATCCGAGAAGCGGATGTTCCAGCGAGCTTCCATGAATCTCAAGAGGCGCATGCCACGGTTATAGATTTCGGTAGGGCCCCAAGAGTCACATTTTGAAACTTCGATCTCCGAGTGCGAGCCATCAGAATATCCTGTCCTCAGCTTCACCGCTCCACGCCCAGTTTTCGGCCTCTTCTTCTCCTCAAAGCTGTCGTCCTGAAGGGACGCATTGATGGACATCGAGAGAACCAACAAATTGCCCAGCGTATTCTGGAAACGCTGACGGTCTTTCTTGCTGATCCCTTTGAAGGCTCGCTTCCAGTGAGTCGGGTCACTCTGAGGATACACGTGCTCAACTGACACTTTGTCTTTCGGCGTCTTCAGCAGACTCGACCAGTCAACCTTCTTCTGACTTGCATGTTCGAGTAGGTGCAGTTCGTACTCATAAAGGAAATATCGGAGTCCCGACCAACTGTAGTAGCCCGGACCACTATCAAATCGCTTTTGAAGATAATTGTAGAAATCCCCTGACAGGTAGCTCCCGTCGTCATCGAAAATGTACTGCATACGCTGATGCAGTAATTCTGTCAGCTTCAGTGTGGAGAGGTGTCCTCTGTCAACTTCTCGAACTGCGTTGCTGAAATCGCTGCTCCCGAGGCTTGTCCGGTATTGAGACAATCGGAACATGAC